>NZ_JBEUPA010000103.1:0-31646 GCF_040492065.1 Actinomadura sp. NPDC000929
GTCGGCGCGGCGGCGCTGGCGCCGGCCGCGCTGGCGCTGCTGACCGCGACGTTCCCCTCGGGCCGGGAGCGGGTCCGGGCCTTCGGGATCTGGAGCGCGACGAACGCCGCCGGGGGCGCGCTCGGCGTCCTGATCGGCGGCGTGCTCACCGAGTACGCCGGCTGGCGGTGGGTGATGCTGGTGAACGTGCCGATGGCCGCCGGCGCGCTGGCGCTGGCCTGGCGTGGGGTCGCCGCCGGTCCGCCCCCGGACCGCAGGGGCCGTCCGGACGTCCTCGGCGCCGTCCTGGCCACCGCGGGGATGAGCCTGCTGGTGTTCGGGATCGTGCGCACGGACCGGCACGGCTGGACCTCGCCCGTCACCCTGACGACCTTGGCCGTCGCCGCCGCGCTGCTGGCCGCGTTCCTCCGCCAGGAGAGGACCACCGCACGCGACCCGCTGATCAGGCTGGGGCTGTTCTCCAACCGCTCGGTGGCCGGGGCCAACGCCTTCAACCTCCTGGTGGGCGCCGCGATGGCCTCGTCCTTCTACTTCATGTCGCTCTACCTGCAGCGGGTGCTCGGGCACGGAGCGGCGCTCACCGGGACCATGTTCCTGCCGTTCGCGCTGGCAGTGGCCGCGGGGTCGGTCCTGGCCGTCAAGCTCGGCTACCGGTCGGCCCCCCGGACCCTGCTGGTCGCCGGCGGGCTGCTGACGGCGGCGGGGTTCGCCTGGTTCGGCATGATCAGTGCGGACGGCGCCTTCGCCGCCGACGTGCTGGGGCCCTCGATCGTCGCCGGGGTGGGCTTCGGGCTCTGCCTGGCGCCGCTCGTGTCCGTCGCCACCGGGGGCGTCGCGGCCCGGGAGACCGGCACCGCCTCGGCGCTGCTCAACAGCTCGCGCCAGATCGGCGCCTCCCTCGGCCTGGCCGCCCTCGGCACCGCCGCGCAGCACCGCACCGGCGACGTCCCCACCCCAGCGGCTCTCAACGACGGGTACGCGCTCGGCCTCGCCCTCGGCGCCGCACTCCTGATGGCCGCCGCCCTCATCGCCCTCACCGTGCTGCGCCGCACCGCCCCGCCCGCAATGGCCGAGCGGCTCGACGACCGCGACCTGCTGACCGTCCAGGACTGAAAGGACGTCCCGTCATGACCGTTACTCCGATCGACCTCTCCACCTGCTTCCTCCACCTCGACCGCGGCGGCGGGATCTCGGCCGCGCCGCACGCCTGGAGCCCCGAGCGGGACGGGTGGCGGGTGACGGTCTTCCACGCGAAGACCGACGCCGACGTCCACGCCGACCGGTGGGAGGTCCACCCCGAGGCCGAGGAGGTCGTGTCCTGCCTCATCGGGAAGATCCGCCTCTGCCTCCGCCCGGAGGAGCCGGGGCCGCGGGAGGAGGTGATCAGGCTGACGGCGGGGAGCGCCGCCATCGTCCCGCGCGGCCGCTGGCACCGCATCGAGCTGGACACGCCGAGCAGCATCATGGCCGTCACCCTGCCGCGCGGCAGCCGGAGGGAAGCGCGGACCGTCAGCCCGCCTCGTGGCCCGGATCCAGGTCGGGCAGGGCCTGGAAGGTGAGCGGGTCGGCCTCGGCCTCGATCGTCACGTCGATCGGGGCCAGGAGGAACCCGGCGTGGTCCCCGAGCTCGGTGCGCTCCACGATCCGGCCGACCATGCGGCGGGGGACGCCGGTGAGCAGGGGCACGCCCTCGGGGCCCGGCCGCCAGGAGCAGCGGGCGAACTTGTCGATCTCGTCGCCGGTCCGCTCTCCGAACAGGGCCGCCAGTTCCCGCTGGTCCTCACCGCGTCCGAGGACGTGCACGGCCAGCACCGACGCCCTCTCGGCCGCGCGGTAGGTCCGGTTGCGGCGGGACAGGCACACCAGGAACCTGAACGGCTCGATGCTGGTCTGCGTCGTGAACCCGACCAGGCAGCCCGCCCGCGTCCCCGCGCCGGGATCGGCGGCCGTCACCACGAACATCGGGTAGTCGAATCCGGCGACGAACCTATCGCTGTCCACCGCGCCAGCCTACGGTGATGATCCGGTCCACGGCGGAAGGAAGCATCACGATGGGCACGTACGTCGTCGTCGGGGCGGGCCTCGTCGGTGCCGCGAGCGCCTGGCAGCTGGCCCGGCGAGGGCATGAGGTGACGGTGCTGGAGGGCCGCACGCCGGCCAATGCCGAGGGCAGCTCGCACGGGTCCGCGCGGATCCTCCGGTACGGCTACGCCGACCCGTTCTACGCCCAGATGGTCGTCGACGCACGGCGCGAATGGCAGGAGCTGGAGCGTTCGTCCGGGGAGCGGCTCGTCACCCGCACAGGTTCCCTGGACGCCGGGGCGGGCCGTGACCCGGCGGCGCTCGCCGCGGTGCTCGCGAGGGTCGGCGTCGAGCACGAGCTGCTGACCGCCGCCGAGGCGGCCGCGCGCTGGCCGCAGTTCCACTTCGGCGGCGGCGAGGTGCTGTGGCACCCGGACGCCGGGGTGGTCGACGCGGAGGCCGCGGTGGCGGCCATGCTGCGGCTGGCGGAGGCCGAGGGCGCCCGGGTCGAGACCGGCCGCCCGGTGGCGGCCGTCGAGCGGGTGGGCACCCGGCACCGGGTGGTGGGCGTGGACGGGCGGGCGGAGGAGGCCGAGAAGGTCGTCGTCGCCGTGGGCGGCTGGCTGCCCGACCTGCTCGGCGGCCTCGGGTTGCCGGACTCGCTCCTGGCGGCGTTCCCGCCGCTCCAGGTGATGCAGGAGAACGCCTACCACTTCCCCTACCGGGACGATCCGGGGGAGCCGTGGCCGACGTTCATCCACAAGGAGTCGGACACGCTGGTCTACGGCCTGCCCGGCGGCCGCGACGCCGCCCTCCCGGACGGCCGGAGCGGCCAGAAGGTGGCCGAGTTCAACGGCGGACGGCCGATCCGGAGCGCGGCCGCCCAGACCGGTGCGGTCGACCCGGCCAACCGCGAGCGGATCGTCGCCTACGTCCGGCAGGCTCTGCCCGGGGTCGTCCCCGAGCCCTACGCGGAGACGACCTGCCTGTTCACCAACACCCCCACCGAGGACTTCGTGGTCGACGGCGCCGGCGGGATCACGGTCGCCTCGCCGTGCTCCGGGCACGGCGCCAAGTTCGCGCCGCTGCTCGGCCGGATCATCGCCGAAGCGGCGTCGGACGAGCGCCCGGCCCCCGACCGGTTCCGGGTGGGCACCGGCCGCGCGGCCCCGCCCGCGCGCTGATCCGCGGCTTCGACCCCGGCACGCGCGAAGATCGCTTAGCCTGCCGGGGTGACGAACACGCCTGGGGAACTCGCGCTGCCCGCCGCTCTCGCCGAGGTGGCCGCGATCGGCTTCGAATGGGAATGGGACGACGAGACCGACGAGGCGAGCGGCTGCGACTTCGAGATGTACGACGGCTTCGAGGACCCGGCGAAGACGGCGTGGTGGTTCCGCCTCTGGACCGGCAACCCGGAGGCGGACGGCGGCGTGTTCCGCTTCTTCGGCTCGACCGGGGCGGGCGACTACGCCGGTTTCTGGCTGGTGCGGCCCGGCGTGCCGGTCACCGGCCAGCCCGTGGTCTACATCGGTTCCGAGGGCGACCGCGGCGTGATCGCGCGCGATCTCGGCGACCTGCTGTGGCTGTTCGCCGCCGGCCTCGGGCCCGGGGAGGCGTTCGAGGACCCCGAGTTCCCCGAGGAGCCGAACGACGCCTTCCGCGCGATCGCCGAGCGCCACGCCCCCGGCCGCCGTTCGCCCGCCGAGATCGTGGCCGCCGCGCGGGCGGAGTTCCCGCACTTCCCGGACCTCATCGCCTCGATGTGCCGCTGAGCCCGTAGGCGCCGGGCGCCCCCGGACCTTGGTCCCTGAGGGGTGCGGACGTTCCTCCCTACGCCGCCGCGGCGCGGAAGCCGACCGTGGTCCTAGGACATGCCCGGTGGCACCGGGTCGCCGGACGCTCGGCTGAGGGAGGACGAGATGGACGGCCGGGACATGCCGGTCCACGTGGAGGGACGGCTGGAGGAGCCGCTGTCGCGGTGGCTGTGGCTGGTGAAGTGGCTGCTGCTGATCCCGCACTACATCGTGCTGTTCTTCCTGGGGATCGCGTTCACCGTGCTCACCGTGGTCGCGTTCTTCGCGATCCTGATCACCGGCCGCTACCCGCGGTCGATCTTCGAGTTCGACGTCGGGGTGCTGCGCTGGGCGTGGCGGGTGGCGTTCTACGGGTACGGCGCCCTGGGCACCGACCGGTACCCGCCGTTCACGCTCGGCGACGTCCCGGACTACCCGGCCCGGCTGCGCATCGACTACCCCGGGCCTCTGTCGCGGGGGCTGGTGCTGGTGAAGTGGTGGCTGCTGGCGATCCCGCACTACCTGGTGGTCTCGCTGTTCACCGGCGGCGGTATGGGCGGGGAGAACTGGAACTCTCCGGGCGTGGTCGGCCTGCTGGTGCTCGTCGCGGCGGTCGCGCTGCTGTTCACCGGGAGCTACCTGCGGAGCGTCTTCCCGTTCGTGATGGGGATGGACCGGTGGGTCCTGCGGGTGGCCGGCTACGCCTTCCTGATGACCGACCGCTACCCGCCGTTCCGGCTGGACATGGGCGAGACCGAGCCCGGCGACGCGCCGGGCCCCGCGACGCCCGCGGCGCCGGACGCGCCGGGACGTTAGGCCCCCGCCACGGGACGTTAGGCCCTGCCGCCGGCAGCGCCCCGAGATCGACTCTGGTAGCGAACCTGAGGACGATGAGGGAGGCTCGCCATGCGGGCGCTGGTGTACCACGGGCCCGGCCGGAAGTCCTGGGAGGACGTGCCCAAGCCCGAGATCGTCGCGGACGGCGACGCGGTGGTGCGGGTGGACGCGGTGACCATCTGCGGCACGGACCTGCACATCCTCAAGGGAGACGTCCCGGCGGTGACCGACGGGCGGATCCTCGGGCACGAGGCGGTCGGCACGGTCGAGGCCGTTGGTCCCGGCGTGCGAACGGTCAAGCCGGGCGACCAGGTGCTGGTGTCGTGCATCACCGCGTGCGGCACGTGCCGGTTCTGCCGCGAGGCCCGCTACGGGCAGTGCCTGGGCGGGGGCGGCTGGATCCTCGGGCACAGGATCGACGGGACGCAGGCCGAGTACGTCCGGGTGCCGTTCGCCGACACCTCGGTGCACCCGCTGCCGCAGGGCGTGCCCGCCCAGGACGTGCTGATGCTGGCCGACATCCTGCCGACCGGCTACGAGGTCGGCGTGCTCAACGGCGCCGTCCGCCCCGGCGACGTCGTGGCGGTGGTGGGCGCCGGGCCGATCGGGCTCGCGGCGATCATGGGGGCGCGGCTGTTCAGCCCGAGCCACGTCGTCGCGATCGACCTGGCCGACAGCCGGCTGGAGGCGGCCAAGCAGTTCGGCGCCGACGCCACGGTGAACAACTCCCGGCAGGACGCCCTGGCGGCGGTCCGCGAGATGACCGGCGGCCTCGGCGCCGACGTGGCCATCGAGGCCGTCGGCGTCCCCGAGGCATTCGAGCTCACCGTCGCGCTGGCCCGCCCCGGCGGGCACGTCGCCAACATCGGCGTGCACGGCGCTCCGGCCGCGCTGCACCTCGAAGAGCAGTGGATCCGGGACATCACCATCACCACCGGACTGGTGGACACCTTCTCCACGCCCACCCTGCTCCGGCTCGTCGCCGGCCGCCAGCTGGACGCCGGACGGTTCGTCACCCACCACTTCGCGCTGGACGAGTTCCCGAAGGCCTACGACGTCTTCTCCGACCCCGCTCACACCGGCGCCCTCAAGGTCGTCCTGACCCGCTGAACCCCGTGCGGCCGTCCGCGACCGCCGCGCCGTGCGGGCGAGCGGCGAGACGACCCGGAAAGGAGAGGCCATGCGGACCCAGATCATCGTGGGCGTCGACGGCTCCGCCCACGCCTGGCGGGCCCTCGACTGGGCCGCCGACTACGCCGTCCGGCACCGCCGGCCGCTGGAGCTGGTGCACGCGTCCCGCGCGCTGGTGGACGACGGGGTGATCCCCAGGGACGCGCTGAGCCGGCTGGTCGCCGAGCGGGAGGACCTGCTCGCCGAGGCGCGCCAGTACGCGCTGAAGGTGCATCCCGACCTCGACGTCGCGACGCGGCTGGAACGGACGGACCCGGGCGGCGCGCTGGTGGAGGGCAGCGAGCACGCGGCGCTCGTGGCCGTCGGATCGCGCGGTCTGGGCGGGTTCGAGGGCCTGCTGTTCGGGTCGGTCGGGCTGTACACCGCCGCGCACGCCCGGTGCCCCGTCCTCGTGGTGCCTCACGAGACGCCCTACCCCGCCGAGGCCCCGGCGCGGGTCGTGGTCGGGGTCGAGGACCGCCCCGGCGAGAGCGCCATGGCCGGCTGGGCCTTCGAGGAGGCCGCCTCGCGCGGCGCCGCGCTCCTGGCGCTGCACGCCGTGGGCGGCGAGTTCGGGTCCCCCCGCAGGCGCGTGATGGAGGATCTGGAGCTGTCGGAGGCCCTGGCCGGGCTGCGCGAGCACCATCCGGACGTCCGGGTCGAGCAGTTCGTCTCGGACCGCGCGGCGGCCCAGGCCCTCGTCGAGGCTTCGCGGTCGGCCGCCCTGGTGGTGGTCGGAGCCGCCCGCCGGACGGGCCGGATCGGCATGGCGCTGGGCCGGGTCAACCACGCGGTCCTGCACCACGCGCACTGCCCCGTGGTCGTGGTGCCCATCGACCGGTGACCGGCGCCGCCCGGCGGGACGTCCGCCGGGGAGAAGCGAGGAGGAGTTGACCATGTCCGATCCGATCATCGTCGGAGCCGACGGCTCCGTCCCCTCCGAACGGGCCGTGGCCTGGGCGGCCGACGAGGCCGCCCGGTACGGGCGCGCGCTGAGGATCCTGCACGCGGTGGAGCGGTGGGGGTCCGACGTGCCGCTCAACACCGCCCCCGGCGAGGTGGTCTCGCTGACGCGGCAGGGCGAGGAGGTGCTGGCCGCCGCCGAGCGCGTCGCGCACGCCCGGCGGCCGGAGGTGCCGGTGAGCCTGGAACTGGCGTCCGCGCGCACCGTCCGGGCACTGGCCGAGCACTCGGAGGAGGCGTTCGAGGTGGTGGTGGGCAGCCGCGGTCTCGGCGGGTTCGCGGGCCTGGTCCTCGGCTCGGTCGGGCTGGGCGCGGTCCGCCACTCCGCCTGCCCGGTCGTGGTGGTGCGCGGCGAACCGGCCGCCGAGCGCGGCGAGATCGCCGTGGGCGTCGGCCTCGGCGACGACTCCGCCGTGCTGGAGTACGCGTTCCGGGCCGCCGCCGTGCGGGAGGCGAGGCTGCGCGTCGTGCACGCCTGGCCGTTCCCCGCGGTCCTGGACGGGCACGGAGAGAACCTCGACCTCCGGCGCTTCGAGGAGCGGGCCCGGTGGCGCGTCATCGAGGCGCACGCGCCCCTGCGCAAGAGCTTCCCCGGGGTGGAGGTCGTGGAGGACCTCGTGCAGGACAACCCCGCCGCCGCGCTCGTCGCCGCGTCCCGCGACGTCGACCTGGTGATCGCCGGCTCGCATCCCCGCGAGGGCCTGACCGTGCCGCGCAGCCGCGCGGTGACGCACGGCCTCCTCCACCACGCGCACTGCCCGGTCGCCGTCGTCCCCATCGCGGGCGCCTCCGCCCCTTGAGCGCACATCGGACATGGACGCCGCATCGCGCAGGGCCCGGCACCTCGCCGGGCCCTACGCGATGAACGGGCGGCACAAGCCGCCTCGGGCGCCGTCACGCCACCGAGTCGTTCAGGCCGCGGTCTCGTGGGCGTCGACGGGGGAGACCCCGACGCGCTGACCGGTGATCTGCCGGCAGGAGACCAGGATGAAATCCGCCCCGGCTCCGGCCGTCCAGGGCCGGAGGGCCTCGCGGGCGCGCTCCCCGGGATCGCGGACGACCCGTGCCCGCCCGATGACGGTGACCGACCACCCGCTGCGGCAGGCGGCGTCCAGATCGTCCGCCTGGAAGGCCACGATCGCGCCCCGGGTCGCGGCCGGCAGCCGGGAACCGCGCGGCACCGCGATGACCACGTCCTCGCCGTCGACGACGAAACCGACCGGCGCCACGGCGGGCAGCGCCTGCTCGGTGAAGACGATCCGGCCGACGGCGGCGGTGCTCATGAGGCGCAGGCACTCCGCTCGCGTGAGGCCCGCCGCCTCGTCCGCGCTCCTCATGGCTTCCTCCCTCATGTCTCCATGCTCCGCTCCGCCCCCGGCGAGCGGGAGGGGCCAAGGTCACCTCGCCGGAAGCCGTCCGTCCCCTTCCGGCCGGGCCCTTCGAACGGCCCGGCTCAGCCGCCGGCCGGCGGCGGCCTGCCGGCCAGCAGGGGGCTCTCCCAGGACGCGCCCGGCTGGATCTCGATCTCCTCGGCGCCGTAGGAGATGCGGATGGGGGAGGCCGCGCCGGGGCGCAGCGCGACGCGGACGAGGTCCTGGCGGCAGATCAGGTCGATGCCCCAGTTGCCGCGGTAGCGCAGCCCGAGGCGCAGCTCGCCGACCGCCGGGGGCAGGCGCGGCTCCAGCCGCAGTGCGCCGCCCCGGGTGCGGACGCCGGCGTGGCAGCGCTGGACGAGGTCGACGGTGCCGGCCATCGCGCCCAGGTGGACGCCCTCGGCGATGGTGCCGCGCTGGACGCCGGTGACGTCGGTGAACAGCGACTCGAGGAAGACGCCCCAGGCCTCGTCGCCGTCGGTGTGGGCGAGGATCCAGGCGTGGACGAGCGAGCTCAGCGTCGATCCGTCGCAGGTGCGGGGCAGGTAGTAGGCGATGGTCCTGGCGGCGAGCTCGGGCCCGTGCTCGTAGCCGAGGTTCCGCAGGACGGCGTCCAGCTCGCCCGGCGAGAGCACGTAGAAGAGCATGAGCACGTCGGCCTGCTTCGAGGCCTTGTAGCGGTTCGGCGAGTCGCCCTCGGCCTCCAGGATCCGGTCCAGCCTGCGGATGTCGCCGTAGCGTTCCCGGTAGCGGGCCCAGTCGAGCTCCTCCAGGCCGCCGTAGCCCTCGAACTGGCTGATCACCCCGGCGTGGAAGGGGACGTACATCTTGCGCGCCACGTCCTCGAAGCGGGTGATCTCCTCGCGGGTCAGCGCGAGCCGTTCGCGCAGCTCCCCGCGGCGGTCCTCGGGGAGGACGGCGAGCGCCTCCAGCGCCCGCTCCAGCAGCCAGGCGGCGAGGACGTTGGTGTAGGCGTTGTCGTCCAGGCCGGGCCGGTCCCGTCCCGGGTAGGCGTCGTGGTACTCGTCCGGGCCCATGACGCCGCGGATCCCGTACCGGTCGGTGGAGCGGTCGTAGACCGTCAGGTCGGCGAAGAACCGGGCGACCTCCAGCATGATCTCGGCGCCGTACTCGGCGAGGAACTCGGCGTCGCCGGTCGCCTCGTAGAAGCGCCAGACGTTGAGCGCGATGGTCAGGCCGACGTGGCGCTGCAGGTGCGTGTGGTCGGGCAGCCACCGGCCCGACCGCGGGTTGAGGTGGACGAGCTGGGTCTCCTCGCGGCCGTCGGCGGCGCTCTGCCACGGGTACATGGCGCCGCGGTGCCCGGCGGCCGCCGCGGCGCGCCGGGCGGCGGGCAGCCGCCGCCACCGGTACAGCAGCAGCGCGCGGGCGATCTCGGGGAACCGCATGGTCAGGAACGGGAGGATGAACACCTCGTCCCAGAAGACGTGGCCGCGATAGGCCTCCCCGTGCAGGCCGCGGGCCGGGACCCCGACGTCCAGGTCGACGATGTGCTCCGACACGGTCTGCAGCAGATGGAAGATGTGCAGGTTGAGGACGCGCTGGACCTCGACGTGGTCGACGCTCAGCTGGCAGCGCCGCCACAGCCGGTTCCACGCCAGGGTGTGCCGCTCCAGCAGGGCGTCGAAGCCGCCCGCCTCCGCCGCGGCGCCCAGCGCGGCCTCCCCGGCCTCCTCGACGGCGCGGTCGCGGGAGGTGAACACCGCCGCCACCTTCTCGACCGTGACGTGCGCGCCCTGCGCGGCGTCGACGGTCAGGTCCTGGGCGGCCCACCCGTCCTCGGCGAGCCGGGAGGCCTCGGCGGGGACCGACACCCGGGTGCGGGCCGCGACCCCGATGCCGATCTTCGAGGAGACGGTCGAGGCGCGCAGCAGGAGCGGCCCCCGGTCGTCCCGCCGCAGCGGCTCCTCGCGGGTCAGGTGGGTTCCGGGCAGGTCGCGGTACCGCTCGACGCCGGCGTTGGAGACCCGGCCGTCCAGCGCGGACCGGATGCGCAGCGTGCCGCTCCAGTCCTCGGCGACGATCGTGGTCTCGAGCGCGGCCAGGTGCGGGTCGTCCATGGAGACGATCCGGCGCTGGGCCAGGCGGAACGTCCGCCCGGCCCGGTCGCGCACGCGGACGAGCCGGGTCAGGACGCCGCGCCGCAGGTCGAGTTCCTGCCGGTAGGACAGGAGCCGGTCCTCCTGGAGGGCGGCGTCCGGGTCGAACCACTCGCCGTCCTCGGCGCGGAAGGTCAGCGGCAGCCAGTTCGGCATGTTGACGAGGTCGGCGTTGTCGGCCCGCAGCCCGCCGATCTCGGTCGGGAGCCGGTCGTAGCAGCCGGCGACGTAGGTCCCGGGGTAGTGGACGCCGTCGGCCGCCGACTCGGGGGCGGCGCCCCGGGTGGCGACATAGCCGTTGCCGAGCGTGCACAGCGCCTCCCGCAGCCCTTCCGTCGCGGGATCGTAGCCGTCATAGGCCAGGATCCACCGGCTCATGGCGTCTCCTCACACCGTCGTCGGGGCCCTCGGCCGGGCACTCCCGCCAACCACGCTGTCATCGGCCCCTCGGCTCCCGGCAGTACCGGACGACCCGGCGCGGCGGGACCTTCGGCCCGTGCCCCGTGGCCCGGACCGGCCGAGACTGAAGTCGGGACCTCTGTTCGAGGAGGGGTGGACGGATGGCGGCGCTGACGAGGGCTCAGAGGTCGAACGTCTTGTTCGGCTATGACGGGACCAAGGAGAACGACCCCGCGCTGCGCTGGGCGGTGGAGGAGGCGCGGCTGCGCGGGCTCGACCTGATGCTGTGCTACTGCTGGCACTGGCCGTACCCCAGCGGCCACGTGGACGCCGGCGTGCAGGCGGTGCTCCAGCGGGCGGGAGAGAACCTCCTGCGCAAGGGGGCGCGCCGGGCGCGCGACCTGGGCGCGCAGGGGAAGGTGCGCACGCTGCTGAGGCGGGAGCCCGCGTGCGACACGCTGGTCTACGAGTCCGACGACGCGGAGCTGATCGTGGTCGGCTCGCACGAGCGGCACCTGCTGCCCGCGGGCTCGACGGCGACGGAGCTCCCGGCGCGGACCCGCCGCCCCGTGGTGGCCGTCCGCGGCG
This sequence comes from Actinomadura sp. NPDC000929, assembly GCF_040492065.1. NCBI lineage: Bacteria > Bacillati > Actinomycetota > Actinomycetes > Streptosporangiales > Thermomonosporaceae > Actinomadura > Actinomadura sp. NPDC000929. The sequence continues at coordinate 11,266 of NZ_JBEUPA010000103.1, forward strand.
CCGACGGCCACCGCGGTCTCATCGTGGCCGGAGTCGACGCGTCGGAGCACGCGGACGCGACGGTCGGCTTCGCCATCGAGGAGGCCGCGCTGCGCGAGTGCGACCTGCGCGTCGTGCACGGGGCGTGGGAGCCGGGCGCCGTGCCCGAGAGCGACCTGCCGCTGTTCGCCGACAAGGCCAGGCTGTTCCAGGCGCGGGCCGCGATGCTGGAGCGGCTCGTCCACCCCTGGCGGCGGCGGTACCCGAAGGTCCACGTGGACGTCTCGCTGCTGCTGGAGCGGCCCCGCGAGACGCTCCTGAACGCCGCCGACGGCGCCGACCTGCTCGTGGTGGGCGACCGCGGCACCGGAAGCCTCGATCCGCTGCTGCTGGGGGCGACCAGCTCGGCGATGCTGCACCACGCCCCCTGCTCGGTCGCGATCGTCCCGGCGCCCCGGTACACCGCCCAGAGAGTCGCCTGAGGGGAACGCCCCGCCGGCCGCTCGCGCCTCGCCGCGGGCGGCCGGCGCCGGTTCAGTCGGGGGCGATGTTGCTCCGGCCCGGGTGCGGGGCCCGCGTCTCGCGGGGGAGTACCGGCTCGATCCGGTACAGCGACGGCATGCCGCCGGTCCGCGCCGGGATCTCGCGGTGCACCCCGGCGAGGGCGCAGACCAGGTCCCGTGCGGTGACGAGGCCGGCCAGGGCGCCGTGCTCGTCCGTCACCGCCACGTAGTCGCGGTCCGACTCCAGCATGGCCAGGGCCGCTTCGGCGACGGCGGCCGACGGGCGCACCGTCGCGGGCGGCCGGGACGGCAGGAGATCCGTGACGGGGCGGCGCGCCTCGCGGGGAACGGCGGCGTCCCAGGCCGAGGTGAGGGTCTGGGCGTCCAGGACGCCGAGGAAGCCGCCCTCGACGTCGGTGACGGGCAGGTGGTGGATCTCGGCCCGGCACATCAGCTCCCAGGCCATGATCACGGACTCGTCCGCGGCGATGGTGAGCAGGTCGCGGCTCATCAGCTCGGCGACGGCGCGCTGCTCCAGCGGTGGGCTCGGCGTCATGGCTCCTCCTCCGGGCCGAACGGATTGCCTCCGGCTCCAGACTCCTCCGGGACGCCTGCCGCCGGCAGGGGCGAACGTCCCCCGACCCGGCGCCGGAGTGCCGGATCGGCGCGCGACTGGACGTACTTCAGAATCTCGATCACCACGTAGGAGACGGCGGCGATGACGACGATCCGCGCCCAGGCGCCGGCGCCGAGCGGGGCGGAGTGGAACAGGCCGTTCATGAAGGGCGCGTAGGTGTAGAGCGCCTGGACGGCGACGAGGGCCAGGACGCTGGCGCCGACCCAGGGGTTGCGGCGGACGCCGTGCCACAGCAGCGGACGGTCCAGCGACAGGCAGTTGAAGAGGTAGGTGAGCAGTGTCAGAGCGAAGACGTTGACGACGATCGTCTGCGCGACCTCCGGCGTGGCGCCGTGGGCGCGTTCCCAGTGCTGGAGGCCGAACGCGCCGGCGAGCAGGATCGCCGAGACCACCAGGACGCGCAGCGTCATCGCGCGGGTGAGCAGCGGCAGCGACGGGTCGCGGGGCGGGCGGCGCATGATGTGCTCGTCCTTCGGCTCGACGGAGAACGGCAGGCCGAGCACGAGCACCGCGGTCATGTTCAGCCAGAGGACCTGCAGCGGCAGGACGGGCAGCGCCGTGCCCGCGACGATCGCGGCGACCAGCACGAGCCCGAGCCCGATGTTGGACGGCAGCGCCCAGACGATGAACTTGACCAGGTTGTCGAAGACGCCGCGTCCCTCCTCGACGGCCTTCTCGATCGAGGCGAAGTCGTCGCCGGTGAGGACCATGTCGGCCGACTCCTTGGCGGCGTCGGTGCCGGCGCGTCCCATGGCGACGCCGATGTCGGCCTGCTTGAGCGCGGGCGCGTCGTTGACCCCGTCCCCGGTCATCGCGATGACGTGCCCCCGGTCCTGCAGGATCTGGACGAGGCGGAGCTTCTGCTCGGGGGAGACGCGGGCGAAGACGGTGGTGGCCTGGACGCGTTCGGCGGAGACGCCCGAGGTCAGCTCGGCGCCCGTCATCACCTCGCCGTCCAGCCCGACGCGGGTTCCGACGGCGCGCGCGGTGGCGGCGTGGTCACCAGTGATCATCTTGACCTGGACGCCGGCGTCGTGGCAGGTCCGGACGGCCCGGGCGGCGTCCTCGCGGGGCGGGTCGAACATGGCCTGCAGGCCGAGGAAGGTCAGCGGGGGCGGTTCGTCCAGCGCGGAGCCGCGGGCGCGTCCCCGGGCGAAGGCCAGCACGCGCAGCGCCTGGCCGCCGTAGGCCTCGGCGCGCGCGGTGACCGCCGCTCGGTCGAGCGGGACGGGCGCGCCGTCCGGACCGGCGGCGTCCTCGCACAGCTCCAGGATCCGCTCGACGGGGCCCTTGACGTAGACGGCGCCGTCCTCGTGCAGGGTGGCCATGTAGCGGCGCTCGGCGGTGAACGGCAGGGTGGCGACGCGGTCCGGCACGCCGTCCACGCCGGCCTTGGCCGCGCTGGTCAGCAGGGCGCCTTCGGTCGGGTCCCCGGTGATGTGCCAGCCGTCCCGCCGGTGCAGTTGCGCGTCGTTGCAGGCGAGGCCGGCCAGCAGCGTCTCCCTGAGCGCCGGGTCGGCCGCGGCGTCGACGTCCCGGCCGTCCCGCCGGATCGTCCCGGTGGGCGCGTAGCCGGCGCCGGTGACGGTGTAGTCGCGCCCGCCGGCGGCGACGGCGGTGACGGTCATCTGGTTCTGGGTGAGGGTGCCGGTCTTGTCGGTGCAGATGACGGTGGTGCTGCCGAGCGTCTCGACGGCGGGCAGGTGCCGGACGATGGCGCCGCGGCCGACCATGCGCGAGACGCCGAGCGCGAGGGTGATCGTGACGACCGCGGGCAGCCCCTCGGGGATCGCGCCGACCGCGAGGGCGACCGCGGCGGTGAGCATCTCGGTCGCGCCGCGCCCGCGGAGCACGCCGATGAGGAAGGTCAGCGCGGCCAGCGCCAGGATCGCCACCGTCACGATCTGGCTGAAGTGTGTGATCTTGCGGGTGAGGGGCGTCCGGACCGCGCCGGTGCCCTCCACCAGCCGGTGGATGCCGCCGAGCTCGGTGTCCGCGCCGGTCGCCACCACCAGGCCCGCGGCGCTTCCGGACGTCGCCAGCGTGCCGGAGAAGGCCATGCCGGTGCGGTCGGCGAGGGCGGCCTCGTCTTGCGCCGCGGTGTCCTTGGCGACGGGCACCGACTCGCCGGTGAGCGCCGACTCGTCCACCGCGAACTCGTCGGAGCGCAGCAGCCGCAGGTCGGCCGGGACCTTGTCGCCGGCCTCCAGCCTGACCAGGTCGCCGCGCACGAGTTCGGCCGACGGCACGCGCCGGGCCGCGCCGTCGCGGACGACCAGCGCCGCCGTCCGGGCCATGGCGGCCAGGGCGCCCAGCGCCTTTTCCGCGCGCGACTCCTGGACGAAGCCGACGACGGCGTTGACGACCACCACCCCGAGGATCACCAGCGCGTCCACGTGCTCGCCGAGCAGCCCGGTCACCGCCGCCGACACCAGCAGCACGTAGATCAGCGGGCTGTTGAACTGCAGGAGGAACCGCACGACGGGGCCGCGCCCGCGCGCGGCGGGCAGCGTGTTGGGCCCGTCGCGCTCCAGCCGCCTCGCCGCCTCGCCGGAGGAGAGCCCGTCGGAGGCGTCGCCGCCGAACGCGCGCACGACCTCGTCGGCCGTCCTGCGGTAGGGCGCCGGAGCCGTCGTCATCGGGGCCCGCGGCCGCGGCCGCCGGGGTCGGCGACCGCGGGGTCGCAGCGTACGTCCATCGTCGCACCTCCTGCCGCCCCCAGCCTGGCCGCACGCCGCGGCCGGGGGCAGGGCCGAAGGTCCCGGCGTCGGCGGACCCACGCCTCTGACCGCTCCGCCGCCGGTGTTGTGAGTCTTGGAGATCTGGAGGTGGAAGACGATGGACGGAGCACATGTCCTGGTCGGGTTCGACGGTTCCCCCGCCGCCGGGCGCGCCCTGCGCTGGGCGGCGGCGGAGGCGTCCCTGCGCGGCGTGCCCCTGCGGGTCTGCCACGCCTGGAACTGGCCCTATCCCGCGGGGCCGGAGGGGGACGAGGCGCTGGAGATCGTCCGCGGCATGGGCGTCATCGCCCTGGAGGACGGGCTCCGGATCGCCCGGGAGACCGCGCCCGGCCTGGACGTGCGGCCGCTGCTGGCCCAGGGCACGCCGCCCGCCGCGCTGCTGGCGGCGTCGCGGGACGCCGAGCTGATCGTGGTCGGCGCCCGCGGGGCCGGCGGGTTCGACCGGCTGCCCCTCGGCTCCACCGCCGTCCACGTTCCCGCGCACGCCGACCGTCCCGTCGTCGTCGTGCCCGCCCACGACCCGGCGCGGGCCGGGAAGAGGATCGTCGTCGGGATCGACGGGTCGCCCGCGAGCCAGGCCGCGCTGCGGTTCGCCCTGTGCGAGGCCGGGCTGTGGCACGCGTCGGTGACGCTGGTGTGCGCGTGGTGGGACCCCGCCGCGCTCCCGGGCCCGGACCGGCTGCCGTCCAGCGATCCGCAGGGCCTCGAGGAGCAGGCCAAGGCGCGGTTCGCCGCGGCGGTCGCGCCCCTTCTCGCCGCGCACCCCGGGGTCGCCGTCGAGCGGCGGTTCGTCCTGGAGCGGGCCGGGCGCGCCCTCGCCGACGAGGCCCGGGACGCGAGGCTGCTCGTGGTCGGCGACCGCGGTATCGGTTCGTCCCCGAAGACCCTGCTCGGCGCCGTCACGAGGTTCGTGCTGCACGAGGCGCCGGGTCCGGTCGCGGTCGTCCACGACCGCGACCCGCACACGAAGGAGCCGTCATGATCCGGGTACTGGTGGCGTACGCCTCCGAGCGCGGCGGAACCGCCGAGATCGCCGAATGGGCGGGCGCCGCGCTGCGCGAGTCGGGCGTGGAGGCCGACGTGCGCCCGGCGGGGGAGGTCGACGCCCTCGACGGGTACGACGCCGTCGTCGTCGGCGGCGCCCTGTACGTCGGGCGCTGGCACCGGGAGGCGCGCCGCTTCGTCCGGCACCACGCCGACGCGCTGGCGCACCGGCCGGTGTGGCTGTTCAGCAGCGGTCCGCTGGACGACAGCGCGCGGGAGCGCACGATCGCCCCCGTACCCGGCGTCGCCAAGTACGCCCGCCGGATCCGCGCCCGGGGCCACGCCACCTTCGGCGGGCGGCTGGCTCCCGACGCCCGGGGCTTCATGGCCGGCAAGGTCGCCCGGACGGCGTCGGGGGACTACCGCGACCGCGACCGCGTCGGCGACTGGGCCGCCGGCATCGCCCGCGAGCTGCGGAGCGTGACCGTATGAACAGGATCATCGTCGGGGACGACGGTTCGGAGCCGAGCCTGCTCGCGGTCGACTGGGCCGCCGACGAGGCCGCCCGCCGCGGCGCCTCGCTGCACGTCGTGTACGTGGTCACGCCGTGGCTGTTCGACGTCCCCGCCGATCCGGGCGCCGCCCGCGTCCGCGAGCAGCTGCTGGACGGCGGCCGGGACATCGTCGAGCTCGCCGTGGCCCGCGCCCGCGACCGCGTTCCGGGCCTGGAGGTGACCGGCGAGCAGACCGGCGGGCAGCCCGCCAAGGTCCTCGTCGAGCAGGCGCGCGACGCGCTGATGGTCGTGACCGGCTCGCGCGGGTCGGGGGGCCTTTCGGGGCTGCTGCTGGGCTCGGTGGCGATGCAGGTCGCCGCGCACGCGGCGTGCCCGGTGGTGGTCGCCCGGGACCCGGAGGCGGACCCGCGTGGAGACGTCGTGGTCGGGGTGGACGGTTCCCCGGCGGGCGCGGACGCCGTCGGTTTCGCCTTCGAGGAGGCGTCCCTGCGCGGGGTGCGGCTGCGCGCCCTGACCGCCTGGACGCACCCGGTCCCTTCGGGCCGGGGCGACACGCAGCCTCTCGTCTACGACCGCTCCCTGGTCGCCGCGGAGGAGGAGCGCGTCCTCGCCGAGTCGCTCGCCGGGTGGTGGGCCAGGTACCCCGACGTCAAGGTGGTGTCCGAGGCCGTCAACGGCCGGGCCGCGAAGGTCCTGGCGGACGCGTCCGCCAACGCGGGCCTGCTGGTCGTCGGCTCCCGCGGGCACGGGGGGTTCGCCGGGCTCCTGCTGGGATCGGTGGGCCACGCGATGCTGCTGCGCGCGCACTGCCCGGTCGCCATCGTCCGGTAGGACGCGATGACAGCGTCCGGTAGGACGCGATGACAGCGTCCGGTAGGACGCGATGACAGCGTCCGGTAGGACGCGATGACAGCGTCCGTAGGACGCGATGACAGCGTCCGTAGGACGCAGGTGATCGGGGAAGCCTGGCCCGGCCGCCCCCCCAAGGCCCGGCCGGGCCAGGGCTCAGTCGCGCCCCTGCCTTGCCTGGGCGCCGTCGGCCTTGAGCTGCGCGGCGAGGGCGGCGGCCTGCGTGCGGCGGCTCATGCCGAGCTTGGCGAAGATGTTGGAGATGTAGTTCTTGACCGTCTTCTCGGCCAGGAAGAGGCGCTCGCCGATCTGCCGGTTGGTCAGGCCCTCGCCGATGAGCTCCAGGATGTGCCGCTCCTGCTCGGTCAGGCCCTTGAGCGGGTCGCTCTTCTCCTGGCGGGTGCGGAGCCGTTCGAGCATGCGGGCGGTGCTGCGGGGGTCGAGGAGCGACTGCCCGGTGGCGACGGTGCGGACGGCGCCGACGAGGTCGGAGCCGTGGATCTGCTTGAGGACGTAGCCGGACGCCCCGGCCATGACCGCCTCGAAGAGGGCGTCGTCGTCGTCGAAGGAGGTCAGCATCAGGCACGCCAGCTCCGGCAGCTGGGAGCGCAGCTCGCGGCAGACGCTCACGCCGTCCCCGTCGGGCAGGCGGACGTCCAGCACGGCCACGTCGGGCCGGACGGCCGGGATCCGCGCCAGCGCCTCGGCCGCGGTGCCGGCCTCGCCGATGACCTCGATGTCGTCCTCGGCGGACAGCAGCGCGGCGACTCCGCGGCGGACGACCTCGTGGTCGTCCATCAGAAAGACCCGGATCGTCCCCGCGTTCCCTGGCGTCTGGGCGGTCATGGCTCTCGTTTCCTCGGTCCGGTGGTGACGGAATGGACGCTACCCCGCCGCCGGCCCCGTCCCCAGCCCGCGGAGGTCCCCCGCCCGCGGGACCTACGTCCCGACCCGGAACACGTCCCTGCGCCCCTTCGGGATGGACCTTCGGCCCTGCCGCGGGGGCGGGGGCCGCTGGTGAGGTGAAAGCTGAGGGGAAGGAGCGATCCATGCAAACCAGGTTCAGGACTTCCGCGGACATCGCGGACGACATAGAGCGCGCCGTCGAGGACGCGCTGTGGGCGCCGTCGGTGCACAACACCCAGCCGTGGCGGTTCGGCGTGCGCGGCCCCCGCGTCAGCCTGCGCGCCGACCCGGACCGCCGCCTGGGCGTCGCGGACCCGAGGGGACGGGAGATGCTGATCAGCTGCGGCGCCGCGCTGTACAACCTCCGGCTGTCGCTGCGCGCCCAGGGCTACGACCCGCTCGTGCGCCTGCTGCCCGATCCGGACCGCCCGCACCTGCTCGCCGACGTGGTCCTGGAGCCCGACGAGCCCGCGGACCGGCAGATCCTGCGGGAGCACGAGCAGATCCGGCGCCGGCGCAGCCATCGGGGCGCGTTCCGTCCCGAGACCGTCCCCGCCGGGGTCCTGTCGGCCATGCGCTATGACGTCGAGCGCGAGGGCGCCCGGCTGATCGAGGCGGTCGACCCGCACGTCAAGGGGGCCCTGGCCGCCCTGACCGACGCGGCCGAGCACATCCAGCGCCGCACCCCCGCGTACACCACGGAGATCGGCCGCTGGGCGCCCTCGCCCAGGACGGCCCGCAAGGACGGCGTCCAGGAGGGCGCCTACCCCAGGCGGACTCCCGAGACCAGCCCGAACTTCCCCGCCCGCGACTTCGCCCGCGGCCAGGGGTGGGGCGCCGAACCCGCGCACCCGGAGGGGAAGAGCACGGCGGGGGTGGCGCTTCTCCTGGTCTCCGACGGCGACGGGCCCGCCGACTGGCTGCGCACGGGCCAGGCGCTGCAGCGGGCGCTGCTGAGGGCGGCCGAGGGCGACCTGGCGGCCGCCTTCCACACCCAGGCGCTCGAAGTGCCGGAGCTGCGCGCCTTCATCCGCGCCCACTTCTGCCGGGACGCCTACCCGCAGATGCTCCTGCGCATCGGGGCGCCGGAGGGCGAGGGGCTGGACACCGTCCGCCGGCCCGTCGCCGACGTCATGATCGTGGAGCCCTGAGCGGGACGGCTTCGGGGATGCGGCGGCCGGTGATGAGCCGGGGCCGGACGACGATGAACTGGTCGTGCTCGCCCGGCGCCCAGCTGCGCAGCGGGAGCGCGGACAGCCGGGCGATCTCGCCGGGCTCGGTGACGCGGCGGGCGGGCCCCACGGTGACCACCGACCAGCCCCTGCCGCCGTCCGCGTCGATCTCGTCGATCTCGAAGGCGACGATCGTGTCGGAGGCGGCGGTGGCCAGCCGCGAGGCCGATGACGTCTTCACCACGATGAGCTCGCCGTCGAAGACGAAGTTGACCGGTTGTACGGTGGGCAGCGCCTGGAGGGTGAACACGATCCGGCCGACCGTCGATCGGCCGAGCAGGGCCCGGCATTCCCCGTCGTCGAGGATCTCCATGCCGCTGTGGTCGAGGTGCATGACCCCAATGTGGTGCACCGGCGGCCCGGGCATCAGGGTCTAAGGTCCCTGACCTGACTTCTCGCCCCGGGGCAGGGTAATACTGGACCTGTGGTTCATGATTCGGGCGCCGGCCATGACCGGGCACGGCTGATCCTGCCGCAGCTGCAGCTGGACGATCTTCTGTCGGAGCTGCAGTCGAGGCTGGAGGCGGCGAGGTCCACCCGGGACCGGGTGCACGCGCTGCTGGAGGCCGTGGTCTCGATCGGCAGCGAACTCGACCTGGAGTCGGTGCTGCGGCGCATCACCGAGGCGGCCACCACCCTCGTCGACGCCCGCTACGGAGCGCTCGGCGTCATCGGCGAAGAGGGCGAGCACCTGGTGCAGTTCGTCACCGTGGGCGTCAGCGACGAGGAGATCGAGGCGATCGGCCACTGGCCGCACGGGCACGGGATCCTCGGCCTGCTGATCCGGGAGCCGCGCTCGCTGCGGCTCCCGGACCTCGGGGACCACCCCGCCTCCAGCGGCTTCCCCTCCAACCATCCGCCGATGCGGACGTTCCTCGGCGTCCCGATCCGCGTGCGGGACGAGGTGTTCGGCAACCTCTACCTGACGGAGAAGGCCGGCGGCGGCCAGTTCGAGGAGGAGGACGAGGTCGTGGTGATCGCGCTGGCCACGGCCGCCGGCGTCGCGATCGAGAACGCCCGCCTGTACCAGGAGACCCGCCGGCGCGAGCGGTGGCTGGAGGCGTCGGCCGAGGTCTCCACCGCGCTGCTGTCGGGCACCGACCCGCACGAGGTGACCACGCTGGTGGCGCAGCGGGCGCAGGAGATCGCCGAGGCCGACCTCGCGGCCGTGGCGCTGGTGGAGGAGGGCGGCGCGCACTTCGCGGTGGAGGCCGCCCGAGGACAGGGCGCCGAGCGGCTGGAAGGGCTGCGGGTGCCGCTGGAGCACTCGGTGGCCGGGCCGGTGTTCACCGAGGGGACCGCCCTGCGGCTGGCCGACGGGGAGAAGGCGGCGCGCGATGCGAACCTGCCCACGCGGGTGCCGATCGGCCCGCTGCTGATCGTGCCGCTGGGGCTCGGGTCGGCGGCGCGCGGCGTCATCTCGGTGGTCAACCCGCCCGGCGGGGCGCTGTTCTCGGAGGGGACGCAGCGGCTGCTGGAGGCGTTCGCGGGACAGGCGGCGGTGGCCCTGGAGCTGGCCGAGCGGCGCCGGGACGCCGAGCGGCTGGCGCTGCTGGAGGACCGCGACCGCATCGCCAAGGACCTGCACGACACCGTCATCCAGCGGTTGTTCGCGACCGCGATGGGGCTGATGGCGGCGATCAAGATCACGCAGAAGCGGGAGGTCGCCGTCCGGGTGCAGCGGGCGGTGGACGACCTGGACGACACCATCCGGCAGATCCGGTCGTCCATCTTCGCGCTGCAGGGCCCCGAGACCGACGAGACGTCGCTGCGCAGCCGGGTGCACTCCCTGGCCGACAGGGCGGCGGAGCATCTGGGGTTCGCGCCCTCGGTGCGGCTCGACGGGCTGCTGGACACCTCGGTCGACGAGGAGATCGGCGAGCAGCTCCTCGCGGTCGTGCGGGAGGCCCTGTCGAACGTCGCCCGGCACGCGCACGCCACCGAGGCGGCCCTGACCATCGACGTCGGGGACGACGTGACGGTGCGGGTGGCGGACAACGGCGTCGGCATCGCCGAGGGCGGTCGCCGCAGCGGGCTCCGCAACATGGAGTCCCGCGCCGAGGGCCTGGGCGGCACGTGCACCGCCGAACGGCGCCCGGAGGGCGGCACGCTGCTGGTCTGGTGCGTCCCGCTCAAGCCCGCCTGATCTTCCGCACGCACCGGTCCCGCCGGCATCAGGGGCCGATGCGGTTGTCGAGGCGCGCCCACTCGGCGTCCCACGACCGCGAGCGGCAGCGGTCGCACCGCGCCCGGACGAGCCAGTAGAGGCAGAGCGCGGGCAGCCCCGTGGCGATGACCACGCCCGTCCCGTCCACCGCGGTGTGGATGACCGTCTGCGCGTGCCGGCGGGGCGGTGTGATCGAGACGCCGTCGGGCCCGGCCCACAGGATGAGGCGCTCCCCGACGCCGGCTCCCCGCCACGTCGTGTAGTCACCGGTCCGCCGGGTCCCGTCGGGTTCGGTCCAGGCGACCGTGACCGTGCGGCGGCCCCCCGGATCCTGGACCTTCACGATGGTGGCCTCGACGCGGTGCCGTGTGGCGGCCTGCTGGCGCTCGGCCCGCACGCCCGAGCCGTACGCGGCCTGGACGGCATGGGCGAGCAGCGGCGGCGTCGCGCTGAGGAAGACGATGAGCAGGAGCAGTCCGAGCCGCCACTGGACCCGGTCCACGTGGCGCCGCAGGTCGTTGCGGTCGAAACCGCAACTGCGACGCCAGCGGTCGATCCGTGCTGTCCAGCGGCCGGTCCGTGCTCGCATGGTCGTCGCTCCCATGACGCCGTCCCTTCACCTTCCTTCCACCCTGACGCTACGCATCCGCCCTGGACGGCTGCAGAGGCGGAAGCCCTACGCGGGAGGGACCTCCCGGGCCCTCCAGCCCTCGGAAGGCGGGACCTTGGTCCCGCCGATCATGCGCCGAACGTACCTACAGGCCAAGGGCGATCCAGGGTTGAGTCATGGGTGACGAGATCATCGATGCGATGGAAGGTGAGTGGCGATGGCACTCTCCGAGCACAAGACCCACGTGGGCCGCGACACCCTGATCCGGGTGGTGACCCCCAAGCCGCTGACCGAGTCGCACGCCGCCCGTTACGCGTGGGCCGCCGCCCGCCTCGCGCTCGGCTGGATCTTCCTGTGGGCGTTCCTGGACAAGACCTTCGGGCTCGGCCACGAGACCCCCGCGGCCAAGGCGTGGGTCGACGGCGGCAGCCCGACCGAGGGGTTCCTGGCGCACGCGACCGCCGGGCCGTTCGCCGGCTTCTACCACGACATCGCGGGAGCGGCCTGGGCCGACTGGCTGTTCATGCTCGGCCTGGCCGGCATCGGCGCCGCCCTCGTCCTCGGCGTGGGCATGCGGATCGCCGCCGCGGCGGGAGCCGCGCTGCTGGTGATGATGTGGTCGGCGGTCCTGCCCCCGGAGAACAACCCCTTCATGGACGACCACCTGGTCTACGCGATCCTGATCATCGGACTGGCCCTGGTCAGCGCCGGTGACACCCTGGGTCTCGGCCGCTGGTGGGGAGCGACCCGCCTGGTCGAGCGCCTCCCCTTCCTCAAGTGACCTGATCCGCGACACGAGGGGCGCTCTCCGCGAGCGCCCCTCGTACGCGTGTCCGGCAGGAGGGGACGGCGCGTCGGACGGCCGAGCGGTCGGGCGTGGTCGGGCGCGGTCGGGTGGGTCAGGCTGGCCGCGGCGGAGGAGAATGCTCAGGCGGACCCGCGGGATGGAGGACGGCGAGGGCCTGGTCGACCGCGCGGGACAGGGACCCGCCGGTGTCGACGGCGGCCGATCCGGGCCAGGGCGCGGAGTCCGCGCGCATGGCGGCGGCGATGCCCGCGTCGGCGTCGGAGGCTCCCCGGGGACGGGTCCGCATCCGTTCGGCGCAGACGGCCTCCGGCGCTTCGCAGCGCAGCGGCGTCAGGCGCGCGTGCTCCCGCTCGGCGACGGCGGCGACGGCCTCGCGGTCGGCGTCCGACGTCCAGGAGGCGTCCAGGACGACCGTCTCGCCCATCCGGAGCAGCCGCGCGGCGCGCGCGGCCATCTCGCGGTAGGTGCGCCGGCTCCATTCCGGCGTGTAGATGCCGGAGCCGTAGGGGGCGCCCGCGGGGTCGGCGGGGGCCAGCCCGGCGAGCTCCTTGCGGATCCGGTCGCTGCTGAGCACCGTGCAGCCGAGCCGGTCGGCGAGCGCGCCGGCCAGGGAGGTCTTCCCGGTGCCCGGGAGCCCGCCCACCATGATCAGACCGACGCGGCCGGCGCGCAGATGGCGCAGCGCGACGTCGGCGTAGGCGCGGGCGTCGGCGGCCGCGTCCGGGGCGCCCTGGCCGTGGCGCAGGCACGCCACCTTGGCGCGGACGAAGGCGCGGTAGGCCACGTAGTGGTGGCGCAGTGAGGACGGGGCCGGGTCGGCGGCGTACTCGGCGTACCAGCCGAGGAAGCGTCCGGCGAGCTCCGGGGCGCCCAGGCGTTCGAGGTCCATCGCCAGGAACGCGGCGTCGTCCAGACCGTCCAGGTAGCGGAGCCGGTCGTCGAACTCCAGGCAGTCGAGGATCCGGGGGCCGTCGTCGAGGCAGAAGACGTCGCCGGCCAGTAGGTCGCCGTGCCCGTCGACCACGCGGCCGTCGGCGATGCGGGCGTCGAACAGGGGCTCGCGGCCGGCGAGGAACTCCTCCGCGAGGTCCTCGGTCTCGGCGGCGGCCGCGGCGTCCAGGACGGCGCCGTGGAACGGCCGGACCTGCTCGAAACTGTCGTGCCAGCGCCCTCGGACGGCGTCGCGGGTCTCCTCGGCCGCGATGCGGGGACCGCGCGGCGCCCTGGCGTGCCAGGCGGCCAGGATCCGGGCGGTGTCGCGCAGCGCGTCCCGCACCGGCGCGCCGGCCCGGACCAGGGTGGACAGGCGCCGGTCGGCGGGCATCCGCCGCATCACGACCAGATGGTCGCAGACGTCGCCGCCGGGCCCGCGCACGTCGGCGACGCCGAGATAGACGTCGGGGGCGAACCGCCGGTTCAGCCGGACCTCCTCGTGGCAGGCGCGCTCGCGCAGCTCACGGGTGCTGAAGTCCAGGAACCCCAGGTCCACGGGCTTCTTCAGCTTGTAGGCGCGGTCCCCGGCGAAGAACACCACGCCGATGTGGGTCTCGGCGACGGCGGCGTCCTCCATGGGCCTCATGCCCTCGGGTGGGGGGCGGGGCCGGTGTCGTCGTAGTCGTAGCCGAGGGTCGGGACGACGTCGACGACGCCTTCCGTGGCGGCGGCCATGCGCACGACGATCGGGATCAGGCTCTTCTGCTCCACGCGCCCGGTGAGGTGGACGACCCCCTCCTGGACGCGGACGTGCACCTCGGCGGGGTCCTGCCAGAGCCGGGAGACCAGGACGTCGTCGATGATCTCGTCCCGGATGTCGTCGTCGGAGCGGTGGAACACCGAGAGCAGGTCGCGGCGGGCCACGATCCCGGCCAGCCGGCCGTCCCTGACGACCGGCGCGGCCTTGAAGCCGTGGGCGTTCAGCACGCGGGCCGCCTCGGCGACGGGCGTGCCCGGCGCGACGGTGACGACCGGCGCGCTCATCAGCCCGCGGGCGTCCGCGGCGGTGGCCCTGGCCCGCGCCTCGTCCTGGGCGCGGCGCAGCAGCCGGGGCCGGCGCGGTCCCGCGCCGCCGCCGTACTCCTCCCTGCGCAGGAGGTCGGCCTCCGTGACGATGCCGGTGAGCCGGCCGTCGTCGTCCATGACGGGCACCGCGCTGATGCGGTGCTCGGCCATCGCGTCGGCGATCTCGGTGAAGGGGGTGTCCTCGGAGACCGTCACGACGGTCCTGGTCATGACGTCCCCGACCGTGCGGCGCTTCATGGCTCTCCTCCCGGGCTCGCCGCGGGCCTCAGAGGCCGTCGCCGGCGGTGGCCCTCTGGTCCGCGCAGATCACGACCTCGCAGCGCGCCCGCTCCCGCACGACCGGGACGGTGTCGCCGCCGAGCGGGTTGCCGTGCTCGGAGTGCGTCCGGGCGCCGACCACCAGAAGTTCGGCGCGCTCCGCCGCCCCGGCCAGCACCGGGCCCGGCTCGCCGTGCAGGACGCGCAGCCGGGTGGTCAGGTGCCGGGAGCGGGGGATGAGCCGGGCGACCAGGCGGCGCAGCCGCAGCCACTCCCTGATCGCGTTGAACGGGCGCCGCGCGGGGCCGTCGCCGGGCTCCATGACGCGGACCACGTCCAGGCGCGCGTGGCGTTCGGAGGCCTCGCGGGCGGCGCGGCGCAGCGCGGCCATGGAGTTGGGGGAACCGTCCACCCCGACGACGACGGACCGTTGTTCGGGCACGACCCACATCAGCGACCTCCCTCAGTCACCTCCACCCTCCCGCCCGGCGGGATCCGCGGGTCAGTGCCGAGCGTCCCCCCGAATTAGGACTTTTGGCCTGATCCGGGCATCCGGCGCGGGTCGGCGCCGCCAGATCATCCGGTGGCTCCCGGGTGGAGGAGGGCCTGCGCGGCCACGAAGGCCGCGACGGCGAAGACCAGGTAGGCGAACCAGCGCCGCAGCCGGTCGGCGTCCAGGCGCCGGGCGAGGCGGGCGGCGGTGAGCGACCCGGCGACGGCCGCCAGGGTGAAGGCCGCGATGACGCCGTAGTCCAGCGTCGCGTCCCCGGCGTGCGCGGCGAAGCCGGCGATCGAGTTGACCACCACGATGACCAGGGAGGTGCCGACCGCCGCGGCCATCGGCAGGCCCAGCCCGACGACGAGGGCGGGGATGATGAGGAAGCCGCCGCCGACGCCGAAGAGCCCGGTCAGCACGCCGACGGCCGCGCCCGCGCCGATCGACTTGGGCAGGCAGGAGCGCCAGTCGACGCCGCCGCCGGGCAGGGCGCACGCCCCGCCCAGCCGGTCGCCTCCGGCCAGCATCCGCCAGCCCGCCGCCACCATGAGCGCAGCGAAGCCGAGCAGGACGGCCTGGTCGGGCAGCAGGCGGTTCAGGGCGGCGCCGCCGAAGGCGGCCACCGCCCCGGCGGCGCCGAAGACGCCCGCGATCCGCCAGCGCACCTGCCCGGCGTGGACGCGGGGCAGCGCGGCCGTGGCCGAGGAGATGCCCACGACCAGCAGGGACGCCGGAACCGCCGAGGCCAGCGGCAGGCCCGCCCCGTAGACGAGGGCGGGAACGGCGAGGATGGAGCCGCCGCCGCCGAGCAGCCCGAGCAGGACGCCGATCAGGGCGCCGAGGACGAGCGCGGTCAGCATGTCGTCACCTCCTTGGCGGACGCGGCCGGCGGGTCAGGGGCGCTCCGCGGCCAGCGCGCCCAGGACGGCGGCCATGTCGCACTTCGGCCCGCGGTTGTAGGGGAGCTTGGACAGGGCCATCCCCATGGCGCACGTGTTGGACAGGGCGGCGAAGGTGAGGCCGCCGCCGATGGCCGCCGCGAGCCACTTGGCGCGCGGGACGGTCGTGCTGGCCAGCACCGAGCCGAGCACGATCGAGCCCGCGACCAGGCGGACCTGGCGCTCCAGGTCCCAGCGGGGGCGTCCCGCGGCGACCGGTTCGCCCGCGGCCTGCCAGGCGCCGATGCCGCCGTGCAGGACGCGCAGGTTCGGCAGGCCCGCGGTCGCCAGCGCCCGCGAGGCCTGGCCGGCGCGCTGCCCGGAGCGGCAGACGAGCACCACCTGCTCGTCGAGGTGGGCGCGCAGTTCGGCGCGGTGCTCGCGCAGCAGGTCCAGCGGGACGTTGTAGGAGCCGGGGATGTGCCCGGTCTCGAACTCGCCCGGCGTCCGGACGTCGATGAGCCGCGGCCGGTCGACGGAGTCCAGGAGTTCGCGCAGGGCGGGGACGTCCACGGTGGACGCGGTGGGCGGGGTGGTCACGGAGTCTTCTCCTGTGTCGTGGTGTCGGATCGTCGTGCGGTGTGGTCGGTCCGGGTCAGCGGTCGGTGATGGTGAGGCCCGCGGGCGCGGCCTCGGAGTAGGCGTCGTCGATGTGCACGGTCGGGATTCCGGCCCGCTGGAGCAGGCTGGTGGCCGCGGCGGCCCGGTAGCCGGAGCCGCAGTGCACCCAGATCGTCCCGTCGGGCAGTTCTTCGAGCCGCCCGGTCAGCTCGGGCAGCGGGATGTGGACGGCGCCCTCGACGTGCCCGTCCCTCCACTCGTTGGTCATGCGCACGTCCAGCACGGCGTCCGGCGGGGGGAGGTGCCGGGGGACGCGGCCGGCGCGGGCGGCGGCCAGGTCGCCGAACGTGGCGACGGGCGTCTCGCGCAGCCGGCCGGCGTCGCCGCCGGCCCACTGCTCGGGCTCCCCGGAGGCCGCCGCGGCCGGGCGGTCGACGCCGATGCGCGCCAGCTCCCGCTGGGCGGCGGCGATCTGCTCGGGGCTGTCGCCGAGCAGGGTGAGGGGCGCGCCCCACGGCGCCAGCCAGCCGAGCCACGTCGACATCGCGCCGTCCAGGCCGAAGCTGAGGGTGCCGGCCAGGTGCCGCTGCGCGAAGGCCTTGCGGGAGCGCAGGTCGACGACCCATTCCCCGGCGGCGATGCGGTCGCGCAGCTCGGCGGGGTCGGCGGTCCGGGCGGGAGTGAGGTCGAGCAGGTCGGCGCCGGCGCTGTTGCGGACGCCCATGTGCGCGTAGTAGGCGGGGTAGGCGTCGAGCCCGTCCAGGGTCTGGGTGACGAAGTCGTCGGCCTCCAGCCGCAGCGCGGGGTTGGCCCGCCGCTCCTGGCCGATGGTCGAGGACGCGGCGTCGGACTGGCTCGCCGAGCAGAAGCTGCCGAACCCGTGCGTGGGCCAGACGTGCGCGCCGTCGGGCAGCAGGTCGGCCAGCCGCCGCGCCGACGCGTGCTGCCGCTCGGCCAGCAGGTGGGCGTGCTCGGAGCCGAGGAGGTCAGTACGTCCGGTGGTGCCGAACAGCAGCGACCCGCCCGTGAAGACCCCCTCGGGCCCGCCGGGACCCGACAGGATGTAGGACAGGTGGTGGAAGGTGTGCCCCGGGGTGGCGACGGCGCGGATGCGCAGCGCGTCGGAGACGGCGATCTCGTCGCCGTCGGAGAGGGCGGTCCGCTCGAATTCGACGTCCTCGTCGGCCGAGAGCAGGTACGCCGCCCCGGTCGCCCTGGCCAGGGCCAGCCCGCCGGAGACGTAGTCGTTGTGCAGGTGGGTCTCGGCCACGTGCGTGATGCGGACGTCCAGCCGCCCGGCGAGGGCCAGGAAGCGGTCGATGTCGCGCTGCGGGTCGACGACCAGCGCCACCCGCCCGTCGTGGGCGAGGTAGCTGCGGTCGCCCAGGGACGAGGTCTCGACTACCTGGACATGTACCATCTGCGTTCACTCCTTATACCCCGGGGGGTATGCTTCGGTCAGATCGCGGCCATGGTCGTACCCCCTCGTCGAACGATGAGGGGCGGCCCTTTCGCCGTCCTCAGGAAAGGGCGAGGAAGAGCTTCTCCAGGCGCTCCGTGCTGATCGGCGGCTTCTCGCCGCGGTCGGCCGCCGCCTGGCAGTGCCGCAGCCCGGTCGAAATGATCTTGAACCCGGCCCGGTCGATCGCCTTGGACACCGCCGCAAGCTGGGTCAGCACCCGCTCGCAGTCGTCGGCGTTCTCGATCATCGAGATCACCCCGCCCAGCTGGCCGTGCGCCCGCCGGAGCCGGGTCAGCGCGTCCGCCAGGGCGGTCGCGTCCATCTCCAGATGCTCTTCCATCGTCCACCTCCGGCGCCCACCATACCCCCTGGGGTATCCGTTCGCGCGTGAGGTGCCTCACCTCCCGCCGGGACCTCCGGCAGGACGTTCGGCTCTACCTGCGAAGACTCCCGAAAACGAGGCTTGGGTCCAAGCGAGGAACCGTCAGCAGAGGAGGTGGCACCGATGAGCGAGATGCTGGTCGTCCACCGTGAGGACGACGCCTTCGCGGTGATCGTCCGCGACCACGTGATCCACGTGGACCAGCCGTACATGGGGGGAGGCATGGACGCCGGGCCGACGCCGGTCGAGCTGTTCGTGGCGTCCCTCGCCGCGTGCACCGCGCACCACGCCCGCCGCTACCTCAAGGCGCGCTGCCTGCCCGCGAACGGGCTGGAGGTCGCCGTCGACTACGCGATGAGCCCGGAGGGCCCCGCCCGGGTGTCGCGCGTCGAGCTGCGCCTGCGCCCTCCCGTCCGGCTGCCCGACCGGGACGTGGGAGGACTGATGGCGGCCGTCATGGCCTGCACGGTCCACAACTCGATCCTCGACGCCCCCCGCGTCGGCGTGCGCCTGGAGAGCGAGCTCACGGCGGCCTGAGCGGCGCCGGAGGTCCCGCCGCCGAGGGCCGTTCGGCCCTGGGGAGCGGATCCCGCGGGCGGTGGAATGGAGGCGGACCGAGGAGGAGGGCGTCATGAGCCACGTCGTCGTCGGATACGACGGAACGAGTGAGAGTGACCGCGCCCTGCGCTGGGCGGTGGAGGAGGCCCGGTTCCGGCGGCTGCCGCTGACGGTGTGCCACGCCTGGCAGTGGCCGTATCCGATCCACTTCAGCGACCGCGAGGGCGTCGCCATCGTCCGCCGGATGGGGGAGCACATGCTCGACCACGGCGTGGCGCTGGCGCATGAGCTGGCCCCCGGCCTGAAGGTGCGCAAGCGGCTGGACACCGGAGGCCCCTCGCTGGCGCTGCTGAACCAGGAGCCGGACGCGGATCTCCTCGTCGTCGGCTCGCACCCGCCGGAGGAGAGGTCCGTCGGGTCCACCGCGCTGCGGGTGGCGGCCCAGGCCGACCATCCGGTCGCGGTCGTGCGCTCGGCCTCCTCTCCCGACGGTCTCGTGGTCGTGGGCGTGGACGGGTCCCGGGGCGCCGACGCGGCGCTGGCCTTCGGGTTCGAGGAGGCGGCGCTCCGCGGCTGGCGGCTGCGGGCGGTGTACGGGTGCTGGGATCCGGGTGCAGCGCCCGACGACGACCTGTCGCTGTTCGGCGATGAGGACAAGCTCCGCCACGTGTGCGGAACGGTCCTGGAACGGGCGGTCGCGCCCTGGCTGGTGAAGTACCCCCTTGTGCAGGCCGCGACGTCGCTGGTGCTCAGGTCGCCCCGCGAGGCCCTGCTGGAGGCGGCGGAGAGCGCGACGCTGACGGTGGTGGGCTCGCGCGGCGCCGGCGCCGTCAAGGCGCTGACGCTCGGCGCGACGAGCGACGCGCTGCTCAAGCACGCGCCCTGCACGATCACGATCGTCCCGCAGCGGGCCGGATGACGCCGGACGGCGCAGAACACCGAAGGTAGGCGAGCCAAGTGAGCATGGTGACCGCGGCCGATCTGGCACGCGAGCCGTTCTTCGACGGTATGCGGAGCCCGGACCTGACCAGGCTGGCGAAGGCGGCCCGGCACACCGACATCCCCGCGGGACGCCGCATGTTCGCGGAGTCCGCCGCGGCCGAGCGGTTCTGGCTCCTGCTCGACGGGAGCGTGGCCGTCGACATGAACCTTCCCGACGGCGGGACCCTCGTGGTCGACACCTTCGGGCCCGGGTCGGTGGTGGGCTGGTCATGGCTGTTCCGCCCGCACCGGTGGCGGTTCGGCGCGGTCGCGAGCACGCCGGTCCAGGCGATCGAGTTCGACGGCCGGCTGGTCCGGACGCTGAGCGCCGTCGACCCGTCCCTCGGCTACGAGCTGACGCGCCGCTTCGCCGAGCAGGTCGTCGGCCGCCTGGAGGCGACCCAGACCCGGCTCGCCGAGGCCGCCCCCGGCGCCCTGGGCCGCGCGGTATGACCCTTCAGACGCTGTGACCCTTCAGCCGGGGCGGGCGGCGTGTCAGTCGCGGGGGCGGACGACGGCGACGGGGCAGTGGGCGTGGTGGACGACGCCGTGGCCGACCGATCCGAGCGGGAACGAGCGGCCACGGGACCCGACCACGACCAGGTCGGCCTCCGCCGAGGCCTGCGCGAGCGTCTGGACCGGGTGGCCGGTGACCACGTCCTCGACGACCTTGAGGTCCGGGGCGCGCCCGCGCCACGGCGCCAGGGCCGCGGCCAGGCGGTCGTAGCGGCCGTTGGCGGCGAGGTGGACGTCCGCCCCCGAGCCGGCGGCGGGCCGCCAGGCGTGCAGCACGCG
>NZ_JBEUPA010000104.1:0-31503 GCF_040492065.1 Actinomadura sp. NPDC000929
ACTCTGGGGGTCTCGGCCCGCGGCTGGCTGGGGTGGGCGCGCGCCAGGGCCCGGGGGCCCCCGGGCGGACGGCGGCCGGCGGGGGGGGGCGCGGCGCGCGACTCCATCGGCGGCGCCGTCGCCGTCGCCGGACGGCTGGGCGACGCCGGCCTGCTCGCCTCGGCCCGCGGCGCCTACGTCCACGGCATGGACGCGGTGTTCGCCGCGTGCGCCGCCGCCGCGGTCGCGGCCGCCCTGCTCCTGTTCTTCTTCCAGCCCGGCCGGGCCCGGGCGGATGCGGCCCCCTCCGCCGATGCACGAGAATCGGGGCATGAGCACGCCGTCCCGTGAGCACGCCGTCGACCGGCTGGAGGACCGGCTCTCCCGGATGCCGCTGCGGGAGCGCAAGAAGCTGCGGACCCGCCGGGCGATCCAGGACCACGCCCTCCGCCTGTTCGGCGAGCGGGGCTACGACGAGACGACCGTGGAGCAGATCGCGGCGGCGGCCGAGATCTCGCCGAGCACGTTCTTCCGCTACTTCCCCACCAAGGAGGACGTGGTCGTCACCGACGAGTACGACCCGATCATGGCGGAGGTCATGCGGGGCCAGCCGGCCGGGCTGTCCCCCATCGAGGCGCTGCGCGCCACGCTCCGCGAGATGCTCCCCGTGATGTACGAGACCGACCTGGACGTGGTCAACGCCCGGCTGCGGCTCACCGCCCAGGTCCCGGCGCTGCGCGCCCGCACGTTCGAGGCGCTGCGCGAGGGCACGTTCGCCATGCTGACCGACGTCGTCGGCCACCGGACCGGGCGGCGCCCCGACGACCCGGACGTGCAGACGTTCTCCTGGGCCGTCCTCGGCGTGCTCCAGGCGGCCATGTACCAGTGGATGGAAGGGCGCGCGACGACCGAGGAGCTTCCCGGGCTCGTCGACCGCAACCTGGAGTTCCTGGCCCGCGGCTGCCCGCTGTGACCGGCGCCCGCGACGGGCGGGTCAGCGCGCCAGCGCGGCGGCCCTCTTCGGGCTGACGCGGACGGCGCCGCGCATGTTGCGGGTGTAGACGTTCTGGATCTGCACCACCGTGCCCGTCCGCGGGGCCGCCAGCATCTTGCCCTGGCCCAGGTAGAGGGCGATGTGCGAGATGTAGCCGGGCGCGGTCGGGTCGTTGGCCCAGATGAGCATGTCGCCCGGCTCGGCCTTGCTGTAGGGGACGACCCAGCCGGCGCGGGCCTGGTCGGCGGCGACGCGCGGGAGCCGGATGCCCGCCCTGGCGAACGCGTACTGCATCAGGCCGGAGCAGTCGTACCCGCCCTCGGCCTCGGACTCGCCGCCCCACACGTACGGCCAGCCGAGCCGGGTGTAGGCCGCCTTGATCACCGTCCGGACCTGGCCGGCCGTCATGACCTGGCCGTCGGCGGCCGGCACGTTCCCGGACTTCGGGAAGTCGATCTCCGGGTTGACCGCGACGGCCTTGGCGCCCTTCGGCAGCGCCTTGCGCAGCTTCGTGATGAACGCCTTCGGCGCCGTCTTCGGGACGCTGACCAGCATCGCGTTGCCGGTCGGCAGTCCGAGGGCCTGCGCGGTGGCGTGCGAGACGACCGCGTCGACGTCGCTGACGCCCATCGTCGCGTACGCGCCCACCCGCAGTTGCGACTGGTGCTGCTTGCCGCCGACGGGCACCTGACTGCCGAGCTCGACCCCGCCGTCGCTGCCCATCGTGAAGGAGATGGCGACGTCGCCGGAGGCGACGTTGCGCCAGAGCGCGTCCGACTTGGCGGTCGGCTTCGGCGTGTAGTTGCGGAACGTGGACGGATTGACGCCCATCAGCCCCACGCGCTTGCCCGCGACCATGCCCTGCACGGCGTCGACGACCTCGACGCCCTTCACGCCCTTGGCGCCGCGGACCTTCTGGACGAAGTCGGCCGGAAGGGTGGTCGGCGCCGCCACCAGGACGTGCGGGACGAGCCGCTTGCCGAGCGGCGCGACCGCCGTGGGCGACAGGCCGGTGCTGCCGGACGCGGCCACGAAGCGGGCGCGCTGCTCGCCGCGCGGCGGGTCCGCCGCGCCGTCGTCGCGCGCGACGAGGACGGCGGTGTTGGCGGCGAGCGTCGTCAGCACGGAGACGCCGATGATCGTCGGTAGCACCCGGCGGTTCGGCTTTCCCACTGCCACGCTCCCTCGATGGTCGCCCTGCGCCGGCTCCTGACCGTGCACCGGACACGACTATGACCCAGAAGGTCGGCCATCGTCCAGATACCCGGGGGGCCTGATGACACCCTCGGCCGCTCCACCCCGTTGGGTCAGGAACGCCCCAGTTACTCAGTAGTAACAGCCCGGGCAGCTGAGATCAAGGTCACGTTGCCATAAAGTGGACCCTCAGTCCAATTGCCCACGCAGTTCGCGGTTCAGCTCGGCCTGGGTCGTCACGGGCAGCCGGCAGACGAACCCCCGGCAGACGTACGCCGCGGGCTCCCCGTCCACCAGGCCCCGCCCCTCCAGGAGAGGCACGCCCTCGGCGCCCGGCGGGCCGGCGCTGACCACCGCGCCCGGGGCGACCGCCATGAGGGCCGTCCGGTGCAGCGCGCGGGTGCGCGCGTCGTCGGGATCGCCGATCACCGCGATCTCGACCGGACCGGTGGCGAGGGCCTCGGCCACGGCGAGCCCCCAGCCCGCGAACCGCGCGTGCTTGTCCGCCAGCGCCCCGGCGGGCGCCAGCGCGTCCTGCGCCGCCTGCCGGTGCCAGTCCGACCCGGTCAGCGCGGCGAACGACAGCAGCGCCCCCGCCGCCGCGAACTGCCCCGACGGCGTCGCGTTGTCGGTCGGGTCCTGCGGGCGCCGGAACAGGCGCTCGGCGTCGTCGGCCGTGTCGTAGAAGCCGCCGGACCCGTCGGCGAACCGTTCGAGGACGGTGTTCAGCAGCTCACCGGCCAGCCGCACGTGGCGCGGGTCGCCGGTGACGGCGTGCAGGGCGAGCAGGCCCTCGGCCACGTCGCCGTAGTCCTCCAGGACGCCGGTGTTCGCGCCCGCCGTCCCGTCCTTGGACGTGCGCGCCAGCCGGCCGTCCCGCAGATGGACCTCCACCAGCAGGCGCGCGACCTCCTCGGCCGCCCGGACCAGGTCCGGCCGATCGAACAGCGCGCCGCACTCCGCCAGCGCCGCGACGGCGAGCCCGTTCCACGCCGCCACCACCTTGTCGTCCCGCGCCGGCGGGATCCGCCGCGCGCGGGCCGTGAGCAGCGCGGTGCGCACGCGCTCGTACCGCTCGACGTCCTCGGGATCGCTCAGAAGCTGGAGGACGGAGGTGCCGTGCTCGAACGTCCCCGTCACCTCGAACAGGGTCTCCGCGAACGCGCCGTCCTCGTCGCCGAGGACCTCCCGCAGCTGCTCGGGCGTCCACACGTAGTACCTGCCCTCGACGCCCTCGCTGTCGGCGTCCAGCGCCGAGGCGAGTCCGCCCTGGTCCGTGCGCAGGTCGCGCAGCATCCAGTCGCAGGTCTCCAGCGCGACCCGCCGCGCGAAGGGCGTCCCCGTCAGCCGCCACCAGTGCGCGTAGACGCGGGCCAGCAGAGCGTTGTCGTAGAGCATCTTCTCGAAGTGCGGCACGATCCACCGCTCGTCCACCGAGTACCGCGCGAACCCGCCGCCGAGCTGGTCGTACATCCCGCCGCGGGCCATCGCCTCCAGCGTGCGGGACGCCATCGCCAGCGACTCGTCGTCGCCCGTGCGCGCGTGGTGGCGCAGCAGGAACTCCAGCGCCATCGACGGCGGGAACTTCGGGGCGCCGCCGAACCCGCCGCGCACCGCGTCGTAGGAGCCCGCGAGCACCTTCACCGCATGCGCGAGCACCCCGTCGCCGGGCGCCTCCGTCCCGGCGAGGCCCGAACCGCGCGAGGTCAGCGCCTCCACGACCTGCTGGCCCTGCTGGGCGACGTCGTCGCGCTGCTCCGTCCACGCCTTGTGGACGGCCTGGAGCAGCGCCCGGAACTGCGCCCGCGGGAAGTACGTCCCGCAGTAGAACGGATGCCCCTCCGGGGTCATGAACACCGTCATCGGCCAGCCGCCCTGGCCCGTCATGGCCTGCGTCGCCTCCATGTAGACGGCGTCGATGTCCGGGCGCTCCTCCCGGTCGACCTTGATGTTCACGAACAGCTCGTTCATCGCCCGCGCCGTCTCGCCGTCCTCGAAGGACTCGTGCGCCATGACGTGGCACCAGTGGCAGGCGGCGTATCCGACGGAGAGCAGGACGGGGACGTCGCGCCGCCGCGCCTCGGCGAACGCCTCCCCGGTCCACTCCCACCACTCCACCGGATTGCCGGCGTGCTGGAGCAGGTACGGGCTGGTCGCGTCCTTGAGCCGGTTCATGCCCCCGATCCTGCCCGATCCGGCCGCCGCCTCACTCCCCCCGCGCCTGCGCGGCGAGATCGGCGAGGGCGGACTCGACGGTGCGGTGGAAGGTGGGATACGCGTAGATCATCTCGCGGAGGGAGGCGGTGGGGGTCTCGGTGTGGACGGCGAGGGCCAGGAGGCCGAGCACCTCCCCGCCCGACGGCCCCGCGGCGGTGGCGCCGACCAGGGTGCCCCACTCGACGTCCTCGACCAGCTTGACGAAGCCGTCGTTGCCGGCCTTGTGGATCCAGCCGCGGGTCGACTCGGCGAGCGGCACGACGGCCGTGCGGACCGGAAGGTTCTGGTCGCGGGCCTGGGCCTCGGTGAGGCCGACGGACGCGATCTCAGGGTCGGTGAAGGTGACGCGCGGCACGGCGCGGTAGGCGGCGGGCGGCCCCTCCTCCCTGAGGACGTCCCGGACCGCCACGGCCGCCTGGTACATCGAGACGTGCGTGAACGCGCCCATGCCGGTGATGTCGCCGATCGCCCACACGCCGTCGGCCGCGCGCATGTGGCCGTCCACGGCGATCCGGCGGGCGTTCTCGTCCAGGCCGACGGCGCCGAGGCCGAGCCCCCGGAGGTTGGGGCGGCGCCCGGTCGCGACGAGGAGGCGGTCGGCGATGAGCGTCTCGCCGCCGAGGTGCATCGTGAACTCGGACCCGTCGTGGGTGACGCGGGTGACGTCCACGCCGGTGCGCACGCCGATGCCCTCGCGTTCGAAGACCTCGCGCAGCAGAGCGCCCGACTCCGGCTCGTCGTTGACGAGGAGGCGGTCGGCCGCCTCGACGACCGTGACGCGGCAGTCGAAGCGGGAGAAGACCTGGGCCGTCTCGACGCCGACCACGCCGCCGCCGAGGACCAGCAGCGACTCGGGGACCTCCGTCGCCTGGACGGCCTCACGGTTCGTCCAGTACGGCGTGCCGGCGAGGCCGTCGACGGGCGGGGCCGTGGGCGAGGTTCCGGTGTTGAGCACGATGCCGCGCCGGGCGGCGAAGACCTGGTCGCCCACGGTCACCTCGCGGGGGCCGGTGATGCGGCCCTGGCCGCGCACCAGCCGCACGCCCTTGCCGGTGAGGCGGTCGGCGGCGGCCGTGTCGTCCCACCCGTGGGTCGCCTCGTCGCGGATCCGGGCGGCCACCGGCCCCCAGTCGGGCCGGACGGACGCCTCGCCCGCCATGCCGGGGACGCGCCCGGCCTCGGCGACCAGCCCGGCGGCGCGCACCATCATCTTGGTGGGGACGCAGGCGTAGAAGGGGCACTCCCCTCCGACCAGCCGCGACTCGACGCCGACGACCGACAGGCCCGCCTCGGCGAGCCTGCCCGCCGCGTCCTCGCCCCCGGGGCCGAGACCGATCACCACGACATCGACTTCGTCAGCCATGCCCTGGTCCTGCCCACCTTCCCGTCAGGTCAGACGGCGCGGTGGCAGCGGGATCCGGTCCAGATCGTGGACGAGGGTGATGTCGCCGCCGAACGCGGCGGACGCCTCGTCCGTGAAGCGGTGCTCGTCGGCGGCGGGGTAGCGCTCGGAGAAGTGGGTCAGGACGAGCCGCCCCACGCCCGCCTCCGCCGCCACCGCGCCCGCCTGGGCGGCGGTGAGGTGCCCGTACTCGGCGGCCAGGGCCGCGTCCTCGCCCAGGAAGGTGGACTCGATGACGAGCATGTCCACCCCGGCGGCCAGCTCGCGGACGCCGTCGCAGAGCCGGGTGTCCATGACGAACGCGACCTTCTGCCCGGGCCTGGTCACGCTGCACTCGGCCAGCGCGACCGTCCGGCCGGCGGGCGTGGTGACGCGGCCCTCCTCCTGGAGGCGGCGGATCAGCGGCCCCCTGACGCCGCGCGCGGCGAGCTCGTCCGGCAGCATCGTCACGCCGTCGGGCTCCTCCAGCCGGTACCCGTACGCCTCGACGGGGTGGGACAGCCGCCGTGCGACCAGGCTGAACGGGGCGTCGCCGGTGTCGAGTTCCGTCCGCTCGCCGGACACCGGCCGCTCGCGGATGACGTCGGTGTCGCGGAACGCGGCCGCGTGCCGCAGCCGCTCCCAGTAGGGCCTGCCGCTCGCCGGGAACGCCGCGTTCACCGGGTGCGCGACGCCGTCGCGGGCGATGCGCTGGACGATCCCCGGCACCCCGAGGCAGTGGTCGCCGTGGAAGTGCGTCACGCAGATCCAGGTCACGTCATTCGCGGAGAGCCCGGCGTGCGTCATCTGCCGCTGCGTGCCCTCCCCAGGGTCGAACAGGACGCCGTGCCCGTCCCAGCGCAGCAGGTAGCCGTTGTGGTTGCGGGACCGGGTGGGCACCGCGCTGGCGGAGCCGAGGACGGTGAGATCGCGAACGGACATGCACCCATGGTGCCGGTCGAAGGGCCGGGCAAGCGCTTGGTTATTCTGTGCGCGATGCAGACGACCCGAGGAGGGCCCGTTGGCCGGGAGCAAGCGCGACAAGATCAAGATGACGCCCGAGGAGGTGGCCGCCTACCTGGCCGCCAACTTCAAGGTGCAGGTCGCGACCGTCGGCAAGGACGGCGAGCCCCACCTGGTGACGATGTTCTACACGCTGTACGAGGGCAGGATCGCCTTCACCACGTACAAGTCCTCGCAGAAAGTGATCAACCTGCGCCGCAACCCGGTCATGACGTGCCTGGTCGAGGACGGCGTGGAGTACAACGAGCTGCGCGGCGTCGCCCTCTACGGGCGGGGCCTGGTCGTCGAGGACCCCGAGCCGCGGTCCAAGGTCGGCATGGTCGTCGGCTCCCGGATGGCGGGGCTGCCCGTCCCGGCGATGGGCGAGCCGGTCGACCCGGTCATCGCCGAGGGCATCGAGCAGGCGCTGGCCAAGCGGGTCCTCATCGTCATGGAGCCCGACCGGGTCGTGAGCTGGGACCACCGCAAGGTGTAGGCCCGGGCGGATCAGGTCGGGCGGATCAGCTCCGCGGCGCGGTCGAGGGCGGCGCGCTCGGCCGCGTCGTCGCCGCGCAGGCGGGCGGCGTCGGCGATGTGGACGAACATCGCGGCCTGCCCGCGGACCGCGTCCAGCCTGCGCAGGATCTCCAGGGCCTGGCCGAAGAAGTTCAGGGCCGCGACGGGACGGTTCGCGCGCAGGTAGGCCTCGCCGAGGCTCTCCAGCGCGCGGGCACGGGCGTGCTCGTCCGGCTCCGGCAGGGCGGCGAACTCGTCCGGCAGCGGGCCGAGCAGCCCGATCGCGCGGTCGAGGTCGCCGCCGCCGATCAGCGCCCGGGCGAGGTCGTGGCGCGCCGCCAGCACCGCGTGGAGGTCGCCGCCCCGCTCGGCGCGGCGCAGGGCCTCCTCCAGCGTCTCGGCGGCCTCCGCCCAGCGTTCCCCCTCCAGCAGGGCCAGGCCCTCGGCCTCCACCTCCCCCTCGCCGGAGGCCGTTCCGGCGAGATGGCGGTCGAGGGCGCGGCGCAGCTCCGCGGACGGGAGGTCGCGGTAGGAGTCATCGGGGTTCGCGCGCACGTCGAAGATCCTCCCCGGAGGAGGCGGCGCCCAACCGGCGCCGGGGCGGGTCAGGCGTCGTCGTCGGAGGCCTTGGCCGCCGTGCCGGCCCTCGCCGCCTTGGCCGCCTCCGCGCGCTCCCACTCCTGCTGCCTCAGGTCGGCCTCGCGGGGCGCCTGGATCTTCTTCATCTGCTTGCCCATCGACCGGATCAGCAGGACCGTCGCGGCCAGCAGGAGCAGGAACACCACGAAGCCGAGCATGCCGGGGCTGACCGTGTCGTCGTTCAGCGGCATGGCGTTCAGCGGCAGGGCGTGGACGGCAGCCATCACAGACACACCTTCTCCCGGATGCCGGCGAACAGGTCGTCCTCCGGCAGTTCCGTGTCGACCAGGGACCTGGCCAAATGGTAGTCCTCGGTCGGCCATGCCTCGCGCTGGACGTCCAGCGGGACGACGAACCAGAACCCGTTCGGGTCGATCTGGGTGGCGTGGGCGAGCAGGGCCTGGTCACGGGTCTCGAAGTGGTCGGCGCAGGGCACCCGCGTGGTGACCTCCCACCGGGCGCGCTCCTCGCCCTCCTCCTCGAAGCGCTTCAGCCAGTCGCCGTAGGGCGACTCGAGGCCGGCCTTCTCCATGGCGGCGTGCAGGGTGAGGATGCGGTCCTTGCTGAAGGTCATGTGGTAGTAGAGCTTCAGCGGCTGCCAGGGGTCGCCCGTGCCCGGGTAGCGCTCCGGGTCGCCCGCGGCCTCGAACGCCTCCACCGACACCTCGTGGCACTTCACGTGGTCGGGGTGGGGGTAGCCGCCCTTCTCGTCGTAGGTGAGCATCACGTGCGGGCGGAACTCGCGGACCGCGCGCACCAGCGGCTCGGCGGCGGTCTCCAGCGGCTCCAGCGCGAAGCAGCCCTCCGGCAGCGGCGGCAGCGGGTCGCCCTCGGGGAAGCCGGAGTCGACGAACCCGAGCCAGCGCTGGTCGACGCCGAGGATCTCGCGGGCCCGCGCCATCTCCGCCTCGCGGACCTTGCCGATGTCGGCCTTGACCTCGGGGCGGTCCATCGCGGGGTTCAGGATGTCGCCGCGCTCGCCGCCGGTGCAGGTGACGACGAGTACCTCGACGCCGTCGGCCACGTAGCGCGCCATCGTGGCCGCGCCCTTGCTGGACTCGTCGTCGGGGTGCGCGTGCACCGCCATGAGACGCAGGGGCTCGTCGCCGCCGCACGGCCGTTCGAGCGCCGCGCCGTCGAAGACGCCGGACGTACCGTCGATGACCTCGGACACTTGGGGGTCTCCCTCTCCGGACTGTTGAGCGGCCCCCGGTTCGAGGCACGCGCCATGACAGACGAGAATGAATTGTCCCTGACAACACCGAAACCCCGCACGAGGATTCCCGCCATGACGACGAGCGTGTCGAAACCAGCGGCTCCGGCCGAGTCCCGGCGGAGCCGCCTCGGCCTGGCCGCCGTCGGCCTCCTCGCGGCGGTGATGGCGGCCGGCTTCGGCATCCTCGCGGCGCACACGGGGCAGACGCCGGGGATCGTCCCGCAGACCGTCACCTACGACATCACCGACACGTCGGTCGAGATCAACTACACGGTGGCCAAGGGGAAGGACGACGACGTGCGCTGCACGGTGGACGCCTACGACACCGACTTCGCGGTGCTCGCGCAGAAGGAGGTGTCCGTCCCGCCCGGGACGTCCAGTGTGAAGGGGGCCGAGACGCTGCGGACGCCGCGGCGGGCCACCGGGGCCAGGATCCGCGACTGCCGCAAGGTCTGACCCTGCCGCCACCGGCCGACCGATACGCCCGGTGAGTGACGGAACACGGTTTGGCGGATTGCGGACGCCGTGTTCAGGGAACCTTTACCCGCACACACCGGATAGGCTAGAGGTTTCACCCAGCCGCACTTCATGTCGATGTGACGCCCGCCCGCGGGGGCGGGTGAGATCGCACCATGTGGATGAGGAGTACCCGTGACCGAGACCCGCGCTGACAACGTCACCTGGCTCACCCAGGAGGCGTACGACCGGCTCAAGGCTGAGCTGGACCACCTGTCGGGCCCGGGCCGCATCGAGATCGCTCAGAAGATCGAGGCGGCGCGGGAGGAGGGCGACCTGCGCGAGAACGGCGGCTACCACGCGGCCAAGGAGGAGCAGGGCAAGATCGAGGGCCGGATCCTCCAGCTCCAGGGCATCCTGGAGAACGCCCGCGTCGGCGAGGCCCCCCGCACGGAGGGCGTCGTCGGGCCCGGCATGACCGTCACGGTCTCGTTCGAGGGCGACGACGAGGAGGTGACCTTCCTGCTCGCCTCCCGCGAGGAGGTCGGCGCCCCCATCGACGTCTACTCCCCGAAGTCGCCGCTCGGTGCCGCCATCGACGGCAAGAAGGTCGGCGAGAAGGCCACCTACAACCTCCCCAACGGCCGATCGATGACCGTGGAGGTCCTCGACGCCACCCCCTACGGCGGCGCGTAGCCGCCGTCCCTCGACACTGCGGAGGTGAAGACCGCCGGGCGGATGCCGCCCGGCGGTCGTTGCTTGTTCGCCCCTATCCGGGCGCGCGTCCGCGGGGCGCCTCCGCCCGGGCGGGGCCGGAGACCGCGCGGACGAGGGGCAGGGTGCGGTACGGGATCTGGGTGGCGAGGGAGATCACCGAGGAGGCGCGCTCCACGCCGGCGACGTCCACGATCACGTCGATGACGCGCTGGAGGTCGGTGTTGCTGCGGGCGACGATGCGGCACAGCATGTCGCCGGGGCCGGTGATGGTGTGGGCCTCGATCACCTCGGGCACCTGGGCGAGCCGGGCCGCCACCGGGTCGTGGCCGCCCGCCTGCCGCAACTGCAGCGTCACGAAGGCCGTCACCCCGTAGCCGAGCGCGGCCGGGTCGATCTCCGGGCCGTGGCCGGCGATGACGCCGTCGCGCGCGAGCCGGTCCAGCCGCGCCTGCACGGTGCCGCGCGCCACCCCGAGCCGCCGGGACGCCTCCAGGACGCCGACCCTGGGCTCGGCCGCGAACAGCTCGATCAGCCGGCCGTCCAGTTCGTCGATCGGCACGGCACCCTCCTGTGGTCGTGGTCACCCTGCACAGAGCGACCGGTCAGATCACGTTTGTACTGTACAGATTGACCAGTGATTCCGCCCGCTCTTGCGCACCTTGCAGGCGTATGTCGAGATTAGGTGGCATGGATGAGTTTCCGGTCAAGGGTATGGACGCCGTCGTCTTCGCCGTCGGCAACGCCAAACAGGCCGCCCACTACTACTCGACCGCGTTCGGGATGCGCAGGGTCGCCTACCGGGGCCCGGAGAACGGCAGCCCGGACGAGGCGGTGCACGTGCTGGAGTCGGGCGGCGCCCGGTTCGTGTTCCGCGGCCCGGTGAAGGCGGGCACCGAGATCGGGCGGCACATCGCCGAGCACGGCGACGGCGTGGTGGACCTCGCGATCGAGGTGCCCGACGTCGAGCACGCCTACCGGCACGCGCTCGCGAAGGGCGCCACCGGGCTGGAGGAGCCGCACGTCCTGGAGGACCGGTTCGGGAAGGTGACGGTCGCGGCGATCGCCACCTACGGCGAGACCCGGCACACGCTGGTCGACCGCTCCAACTACACCGGCCCCTACCTGCCGGGGTTCGAGCCCGCCGAGCCCGTCGTGGAGCCCGTGGGCAAGCGGTTCTTCCAGGCGATCGACCACTGCGTCGGCAACGTCGAGCGCATGGACGAGTGGGCCGACTTCTACCACCGCGTCATGGGCTTCACCGACATGGCGGAGTTCGTCGGCGACGACATCGCGACCGAGTACTCGGCGCTGATGTCCAAGGTCGTCGCGGACGGCACCCGCAAGGTGAAGTTCCCCCTGAACGAGCCCGCGGAGAGCAAGCGCAAGTCGCAGATCGACGAGTACCTGGAGTTCTACGGCGGGCCGGGCGTCCAGCACATCGCGCTCGCCACGGGCGACATCCTGGCGTCGGTCGACCGGATGCGCGCCGCGGGCGTGGAGTTCCTGGAGAGCCCCGACTCCTACTACGAGGACCCGGAGCTGCGCGAGCGCATCGGCCAGGTGCGGGTGCCGATCGAGGAGCTGCAGAAGCGCCGGATCCTCGTCGACCGGGACGAGGACGGCTACCTGCTGCAGATCTTCACCAAGCCCGTCCAGGACCGCCCGACGGTGTTCTTCGAGCTGATCGAGCGGCACGGCTCGCTCGGCTTCGGCAAGGGCAACTTCAAGGCGCTGTTCGAGGCGATCGAGCGGGAGCAGGAGCGCCGCGGCAACCTGTGACCCCGCGGCGCCGCGGCGAGCCTCGACGCCGCGGCGCCCGGACTCGGGGGACCGGCCCCGGACGCGCCCGCGTCCGGGGGCGGTCGCCGCCCGGGCGACCGCGCGCCGCCCGCACCCGGCACACTGTGGGGCCATGAGCGAACCACCCCAGGACACCCCGAAGCCGGACAGCGGCTGGCAACCTCCTGACCGGCCGCAGGGCGAGGCCCCCGCCACCCCCGAACGCCCGCCGCCCTACCAGGGCTCGTACGGCGGGCCTCCGGCCCAGGCCGTCCCCGGGGCGGGGTACGGCCACCCCGGGGCCCCGCCGCCGCAGGCGCCGCCCGCCCCGGGCTACGGCCCTCCCGGCTACCACCACCCCGGCCCGCAGGGCCCGCAGGACATGACCGCCGGACGGCTCCTGCGGCTCGGCGCGGGAATCCTCGACAGCTTCGTCATCGGCTTCGCGGCGACGCCGGCCGTCCTGTTCTCCATCCGCTGGGACCGGGTGCGGGACATGGCCGAGTCCGGCGAGACGATGACGAACCCGCTGGACCTCTACAACATCCCGCGCCTGCTCACCGGGTACGCGATCGCGTTCCTGCTGGGCTTCGCGTACTTCACCGTCCTGCACGCCCGGTGGGGGCAGACGCTCGGCAAGAAGGCGTTCGGCATCCGGCTGGTGCGAGCCTCCGACCTGTCGGCGGTGAGCTGGGGGCAGGCGCTCGGCAGGCAGGCGTTCGTCTACGCCATCAGCATCACGACGGGGGCGCTGAACCTCCTCACGCCCGTCGCGGGGATCCTCGGCCTCGTCGGCCTGCTCGACAACGCCTGGATCCTGTGGGACGAACGGCGCCAGGCGGTGCACGACAAGGTGGCCGGGACGGTGGTGGTGAAGGCGACGCCGTGGACGCCGAACCCCTACGCCCGCGAGCGGGACCCGTCCTGATCCCGGCCCGGCAAGGGCCGGCCACGCGGGGGTAAACATTCCGGCTCCACCCGGGCGCGGCAGGGTTGGCCCGCGGTGACGCGGCGACCCTCACGGCATGACGCAACCGCCGCACGACCCCGCGTCCGGGCGAGAGCCAGAAGACGACCGGCCGCACGGGGAGCAGGAGCAGCCCGGCCGGCCGGGCCCCTACGGCGGCCGGCAGCCGTACGGGGAACCGCCCCAGGAACAGCGGCCCCCATACGGCGAGCAGCCTCCCTACGGCGAGCAGCCACCGCACGGAGGGCAGCAGCCACCCGGCGGCCAGCAGGGGTACGAACAGCAGGGGTACGGCCAGCAGCCCTACGGGGAGCAGCAGTGGGGCGGGCAGCAGTGGGGGCAGCAGCCCTACGGCGAGCAGCAGCAGTACGGACAGCAACAGCAGTACGGGCAGCAGCCGTACGGTGAGCAGGGCCAGTGGCAGCAGCAGCCGTACGGCGCCCAGCCGGGATACGGGCAGCCGCACCCCGGCTACGGGGCGGGCGGGTACGCGCATCCCTCCGGGGAGCTGGCGAGCCGCTGGGCGCGGCTCGGCGGGGGCATCGTCGACCTCGTCATCATCGGCATCGTGACGGGCCTGATCTCGATCCCGTTCGTCAACTGGAACAACGTCGTCAACCCTGAGCCGGGCACCTCCATGTACGACGGCGCCCGGGTGGGGACGAACGCGATCAGCGTCGTGCTGGCCTTCTTCTACTTCTGGCTGATGCACGCGAAGTGGGGGCAGACGCTCGGGAAGATGCTGGTGCGGACGCGGGTCGTCCGGGCCGACGACGGGCAGGCGATCACCACGGGCCAGGCCGCGGGGCGCTCCGCGTTCTACAGCGTGCTCGGCGGCGTCTGCGGGTGCATCGGCCTGATCGACGTCGCGTGGATCCTCTGGGACCAGCGCAAGCAGGCGCTGCATTGCAAGGTGGCGCAGACCGTCGTCGTGAAGGCCGACCCGCACCGGCCCAATCCCTACTCCCATCGCTGACATCGCCCCGCCGGCGGGGGTTCCGGCGCCGTCCGAGTTGCCGGGCGGGGTCTCGTCCGGGCAGGCTGGACGGCGTGCATATGGCCGGAAACTCACCCAGTCCTCGTCGTAACGGCCGGAGGGCCGTCCGCGGCGCCGCGTCGCGCGGCGTTCCGGGGCTGGCAGCCCTGGCGATCGCGGGGTCGCTGACCGCGGCCTGCCAGACCCCGTTCGACGACCCGGGCGCGTCCGGCTCACCCAAGGGTCCGGCGGTGAACGGCCCGGCGGGCCCGACGACCGCGGGCGACGACTACGTGCCGGGCAACGGCAACGGCGGCTACGACGTCCAGCACTACGGGCTGAAGCTCACCATCACGCCGGACGGCCCGAAGCAGCTCGACGGCGTCGCGACGATCACCGCCAGGGCGACCGCGAGGCTCGCCCGGTTCAACCTCGACCTGACCGGCCTGGACGTGTCCTCCATCAAGGTGGACGGCGCGCCCGCGCGGCAGCAGCGCGGCGGCGGCGAGCTGGAGGTGACGCCCGCCAAGCCCCTGGAGAAGGGCAGCACCTTCACCACGGTGGTCGCCTACTCGGGGACGCCGCAGCCGGTGTCGGACCCGGTGCTCGGCCGGTACGGCTGGATCCGCACGTCCGACGGCGTCTTCGTGGCGTGCCAGCCGAGCGGCGCGCACACCTGGTTCCCGAGCAACGACCACCCGAGCGACAAGGCCACCTTCGACTTCGAGATCACGGTCCCGCAGGGGCTGACGGCGATCGCCAACGGCGAGCCGGACTCGCCGCCGCAGGACTCCTCCGGCGGCGGCGCGCCGGGCACCGGAACGCCGCCGGGCCTTCCGGGCGGGCCGCCCACCGAACTCCCGACCACCGAACCCCCGACCACCGGGCCGACGGACGGACCGGGCGTCGTGCCGGTCGCCCACCGCGCCGGGGCGGGCGCCACGACGACCTCGAAGTGGCGGGTCAAGGACCCGATGGCCACCTACCTGGCGACGGTCGACGTCGGCCGGTTCTCGGTGCGGACGGGCAGGACCGCCGGCGGCGTCCCCAACATCACGGCTGTGGACGCGACCACCTCCGGCGTGAACATCGACCAGTTCCACCAGCTGAACGCCCGGGTCGTCGACGAGTGGTCGAAGCTGTTCGGCCCGTACCCGTTCTCCTCGACCGGCGGCCTGATCGACAACGCCGACGTCGGCTTCGCGCTGGAGACGCAGACGCGGCCGGTGTACGGGGCGTTCGGGCTCCAGCCGATGATCGTCGCCCACGAGCTGGCGCACCAGTGGTTCGGCGACAGCGTCAGCCTGTCGCGGTGGCAGGACATCTGGCTGAACGAGGGCTTCGCGACCTACGCCGAGTGGCTGTGGGACGAGAAGACCGGCGGCCAGACGGTGCAGCAGCACTTCGACGAGGCCTACAACGGCGTCGGCGGCCAGGAGCTGTGGGACGTCCCGCCCGGCGACCCGGGGCGCAAGCAGATGTTCGGCCGGTCGGTGTACGACCGGGGCGGCATGACGCTGGTCGCGCTGCGCGCCCGGGTGGGCGAGGACGTGTTCTACAAGATCCTCCAGACCTGGACGAAGGAGCACCGGCACTCCTCCGGGACGACGAAGCAGTTCATCGCGACGGCGAACCGGGTGTCGGGCAAGAAGCTGGACGCGTTCTTCGACGACTGGCTGTACCAGCGGGGCCGCCCGTCCAAATGACGGGGCGGTCCCGGTCCGCTACGGGTGAAGGCTCGGCAAGGAGCGCGGAAAGCCCGGCCGGTCCCCGGCCCGGCGGGGCGGGCGGTCCACCAGCATCGGCCTGATGAACGGGCCTTCTCGGCGGACGACCGCGGCCTTTGCCGTCGCGTTCCTGATCGGGTCGCCCGGCGCCGCGTCCGCGTCCGAGGACCCGGGCGCCGCGGCGGAGCGGCGGGCGGCCGCACCTTGTCCACAGCCCTTGCCGCCCGCCGTACCGCCGTCGCCGGCCTGCGGCACGCCCTCCCCGGGAGCGGCGGGCTTGGGCGACCCCTACTTCGAGGGGGCGGGCAACGGAGGCTACGACGTCGTCCACTACGACGTCGCGCTGGCCTACGCGGGCGTCAGGACCGGAGCGGTCGACGCGGCGGTGACCGTCACCGCGACGGCCGCCCAGGACCTGTCGGCGTTCGACCTCGACTTCCGCGGCCCGCAGATCACCGCCGTCGCGGTGGACGGCCGGGAGGCGCGCCACCGCCGCGCGGGCCGGGAGCTGGTGATCACGCCCGCCGAGCCGATCCGCGCCGGGCGGACGTTCCGGGTCGCGGTCCGGTACGCGGGCAGGCCGTCGCCGGTCGGGGACAAGACCTACGGCGCCTACGGGTGGGTCCCGAGCAAGGACGGCGCGGTCGTCGCCTCCGAGCCGGACGGCGCGTCAACCTGGCTGCCGGTGAACGACCATCCCCGCGACAAGGCCACGTACGCGTTCCACATCACCGTCCCGAAGGGCCTGCGCGCCGTTGCGAACGGGCGGCCCGGCCCCGTCCGCACCGGCGCCGCGACCGCCACCTACGAGTGGGCCGAGGACGCGCCGATGGCGAGCTACCTGGCCACGGTGGCCATCGGGCGGTTCGACGTGCGGCGGACCGAGGTGGACGGCGTCCCGGTGATCACGGCCGTCGATCCGGCGTTCCGGTCGGCCGCCGGGCGGCTGGAGGGCACCACCGTCAAGGTGATGCGGTGGGCGGCGCCGATCTTCGGCCCGTACCCGTTCGCGACGGCGGGCGGCATCGTCGACGACCCGAAGCTGGGCTATGCCCTGGAAACCCAGGAGCGTCCCGTCTACGGCGGATTCGCGCCGGACGAGGGCTTCATCGTCCACGAGATGGCCCACCAGTGGTTCGGCGACAGCGTCGGGCTGCGCGACTGGAGCGACATCTGGCTGAACGAGGGCTTCGCCACCTACGCCGAGTGGCTGTGGCGCGAGCGCACCGGCCGGGACTCGGCCAAGAAGATCTTCGAGCGGTACCACGCGCTGCCCGCGAGCTCGCCGATCTTCAGCCCGCCGCCGGGAGCGCCGGGCGCCGCGAAGATGTTCGGCTTCTCCGTCTACGTCCGCGGCGCGATGACGCTCCAGGCGCTCCGCGAGCGGGTCGGCGACAGGGCGTTCTTCACGATCCTGCGGACGTGGACCGCCGAGCACCGCCACTCCACCGCCACGACGCCGCAGTTCACCGCGCTGGCCGAACGCGTGTCGGGCCAAAGGCTCACGACGCTGTTCCAGACCTGGCTCCATTCGAAGACCAAACCGCTGAGTTGGTGACCGAATGCGGTGCCCAGCCACAAAAACCTCACCTGACAAGCAGATTCGATACCAAATCGCGCTTGTGCGGGCTCGCTCCACGAGAAAGTCTTGAGCGCGGTCATGACGGTCCACCGACGCTACCGAGGACGAGGTCGATGAGCAGAACCCCCAGAGCGCTGGCGGCCGTGACGCTGGGCGTCGCGGCGAGCCTCGCGGTGACCGCGGCGCCCGCCGGCGCCGCCGAGCGGTTCACCCCCGGGGCGCCCGGCGCGGGCGACCCCTACTTCCCCGACATGGGCAACGGCGGCTACGACGTCGCCCACTACGACATCGGGCTGAAATACGATCCCGCGACCAAGGGGATCCAGGCGGTGACCCGCGTGACGGCGCGGGCGACGCAGAACCTGTCCCGGTTCGACCTCGACTTCCTCGGCCCGCTGAAGATCTCTTCCCTGAAGGTCGACGGCCGCGACGCGACCTACGCGCGGACGGGCGCCCAGGAACTGGTCATCACCCCGCGCAAGGGCATCCGGAACCGCCGCGCCTTCACCGTGACGGTGGCGTACTCCGGCGTTCCGCAGACGATCAACGACGACGCGCTGGGCGTGTCCGGCTGGGTGCCGACCCCCGACGGCGCGGTGATGCTGAACCAGCCGTTCGGCGCCGCCACCGTCTACCCGGTCAACGACCACCCGACCGACAAGGCGACCTACACCTACACGCTGACGGCCCCGAGCGGCCTCACCACGCTCGCCAACGGCGACCCGCGCGGCAAGCGGACCGCGGGCGGCTGGACGACCACGCGCTGGGACGTCCGCAACCCGATGGCCAGCGAACTCGCCATGATCGCCATCGGCCGGTACGACGTGGTCACCGGACGGACGAAGGCGGGCATCCCCAACCTGACCGCCACCGACCGGGCCATGGCCATCAAGCCCGAGGACGCGAAGAAGTTCCACGACCAGACCGCCGAGGTCACCGACTTCCAGAACGGGCTCTACGGCCGCTACCCGTTCACCTCGACCGGCGGCATCGTCGTCAAGGCCGGCGTCGGCTACGCGCTGGAGACGCAGGGCCGCCCCGTGTACGACCTCGGGCGCCGTCCGGGCGGCATCCCGAGCACCAGCCTGCTCGCGCACGAGCTGGGCCACCAGTGGTTCGGCGACTCGGTGTCCCCGGCCAGGTGGGCCGACATCTGGCTGAACGAGGGCTTCGCGACGTACTCGGAGTGGATGTACGGGGCGGCGCACGGCGGCCCGTCCGTCCAGAAGCAGTTCGACGACACCTACGCCACGCCCGCGAGCGACGGCCTGTGGACGGGCAGGGTCGCCGACCCGGGCCGCGACCACATCTTCGACGGGCTCGTCTACGACCGTGGCGCGATGGCGGTCCACGTGCTGCGCACGAAGATCGGCGAGCGGGCGTTCTCGGAGCTGCTGAAGGCGTGGCCGGCGGCCCACCGGTACGGCAACGCCTCAACGAAGGACTTCGTGCGCTTCGCCGAGCGCCTCTCCCGCAAGGACCTGGACGCCTGGGCCAAGGCCTGGCTCTACTCCGAGGGCAAGCCGTCCCTGTAGGACCGGCCCGCCGCACCCTCACGCCGAGCCGGCCGCGCGCCGCTAGCTCAGCGTGAGGGTGTAGCCCTTCTCGCGCAGGCGGCCGATGACGTCCTCGGAGTGGTCGGCCCCGCGGGTCTCCAGGTGCATGAGCACCTCGGCCTCCTCGACGTGGAGGCGGGCCGCCATCCGCTCGTGCATGACGTCCAGGACGTTGACCCCCAGCTCGGCCAGCTCGCTCAGCAGGGTCACCAGGGCGCCCGGGCGGTCCTTCAGGCGGCAGCGCACCACCAGGTACCGCCCCGCGCCCGCGAGCCCGTGCCGCAGCACCTTCGACAGCAGCAGCGGGTCGATGTTGCCGCCCGACAGCAGCACCACGACGGGCGGCTCGACGGCGTAGGCGTGCTCCAGCAGGGCCGCGACGCCCGCCGCGCCCGCGGGCTCCACGACCTGCTTCGCGCGTTCGAGGCAGAGCAGCAGGGCCTGGGAGATCGACTCCTCGGTCACGGTGACGACGGCGTCCACCAGCTCGGTGAACATGGCGTAGGTCAGGCGGCCGGGACGGCCGACCGCGATGCCGTCCGCCATCGTGCGCTCGATCCCGATCTGGGTGGGCCTGCCCGCCGCGAGCGAGGGCGGGAACGCCGCGGCCCGCTTGGCCTGCGCGCCGACGAGCTTGACGTCCCCGCCGCCGGTCTCCTTCGCCAGGCCCTTCACGGCCGCCGCGACCCCGGCCAGCAGCCCGCCGCCGCCCACCGGCGACACGATCGTCCGCGCCTCCGGGCACTGCTCCATGACCTCCAGGCCGATCGTGGCCTGCCCCGCGACGACGTCGGGATGGTCGAACGGGTGGATGAAGACCGCGCCGCACTCGTCCGCGTACTCCTGCGCGGCGACGAGGCAGTCGTCCACGGTCGGCCCGGGGAAGACGACCTCGGCGCCGTAGCCGCGGGTCGCGGCGATCTTCGGCAGAGGGGCGCCGACCGGCATGAACACCGTGGCCTTGCAGCCGAGCATCGAGGCGGCGAGGGCGACGCCCTGCGCGTGGTTGCCCGCGCTCGCCGCGACCACGCCGCCCGCCCGCTCCCGCTCGCTCAGCCGGGCGATCCGCACGTACGCGCCCCGGATCTTGAAGGAGCCGGTGCGCTGCAGGTTCTCGCACTTCAGCAGGACGGGCCCGCCGATCTGCTCCGACAGCACCCGGGAGGGGATCAGCGGCGTCGGCACGGCCACCCCGCCCAGCAGCTCCCGGGCGGCGCGGACGTCGTCGACGCCGACGGAGGCCGGACCGGCGCCGCTCGTCCTCGCTCGCGGGGGGCCGGCCCCCCACACCCCCCGGGCCGCTTCGCTCATGCGCTCATCCTTGCATGCCCGACTTATCCGGCACTCCAATAGCGATCTTGGGCGTAGACCAGGGCGGCGGCGCCGACCAGGCCCGCGGTCTGCCCGAGCTCGGCGGGGACGATCCTCAGGCGCCGCGCGAACTCCATCCGCGCGTGCTCGCCGAACGCCTCCTCCAGCGGGTCGAACAGCAGCCGCCCCGCCTGCGACAGGCCGCCGCCGATCGCCGCGACCTCCAGATCGCACAGGTGCGTCGCGGACGCGATCGCGATGCCGAGGGCGCGGCCCGCCCGGCGCATGGCCGCGCCCGCCACCGGATCCCCGCGGCGGGCGTCCTCGGTCAGCTCCACGCCGGTGGCGTCCGCGCTCCCGGGCCGCCAGCCCTGCTCCCGCGCCCACGCGACCAGCCCGGGGCCCCGCGCGACCGCCTCCAGGCAGCCGCGGCCCCCGCAGCCGCAGGGCGGCCCGTCGGGCTCGACGATGACGTGCCCGATGTGCCCGGCGTTGCCGCTGGCGCCGTTCACCAGGCGTCCGCCGAGCATGAGCCCGCCGCCGACGCCCGTGGACACCACCATGCCGAGGACGTTGTCGTGCCCGCGCCCCGCGCCGAGCCAGTGCTCGCCGATCGCGACGCAGACCGCGTCGTTGTGGATGCGGACGGGCAGGCCCGGGTACCGGGCGCGGAGCCGCTCGCGCAGCGGGAAGCCCCGCCACGCCGGGATGTTCAGCGGGGACACCTCGGCGGCCGGCCAGGTCATCGGCCCGCCGCAGCCCACCCCGACGCCCGTGAGGGGCGGGTCCCCGGCGTCCGCGGCGAGCTTGCCGAGCAGCGCCTCCAGCGCCCGCCACAGCTCCTCGCCGTCGACGCCCGGGGCGTTCGGGGTCGGGGCCCGGTCGTGCGCGGTGACGCGCCCGTCGGGCTCGACCAGCGCGGCGGCGAGCTTCGTGCCGCCGATGTCCACCGCGAGGACGGCGCTCAAACGCCCTCCTCGGCCCGGCCGAACGCGAGGATCGAGGCGGTGAACCCGTGCACGTGGTTGCGCCCCGCGACCGGGCCGATCTCCCCCGCCGCGAAGAACCCGCCCACCCCGGCGGGGCCGAAGGCGCGGTCCAGCACCTTGGCGTCGTGGTCGGAGTCGGGGAACATCGCCTGCCCCCGGCCGTTGCAGGAGATCAGCAGCGCGCCCTCGACCGGCGCGAGGTCGAACCGCTCCAGCAGCGCGGCGAGGTCCTCCTCGGCGGCGCCCGCGTCCCGGACCTGGAACCGGACGGTGCGCCCCACGTCCACCACGTCGCCGATCGCGATGGCGCCGGTGTCGGTGTCGGCGCCCACCACGCCGCGCACGAGGAAGTCGCCGTGCTCGTGCTCGTCGGCGTACTCGTCCATCGCGACGCCGATCAGCAGCCCGCGCCCGGCGAGCTCCTGCTCCTCCTCCGGCAGCCCGAGGACGATCTGCTCCAGCTTCTCCAGCGCCGGCACGCCCGCCAGCTCGTACAGGACGTTCTCCTCGGCCCTCGTCACCACCATGTCCGGGCCGATCGGGCGGGCGCCCTGGCTGACCACCGTGGCGGCCGCGACGGCCCCGCCGATCACCACGCCGACCGCGCCCTCCCGGTAGACCTCGCCGCCGACGAACAGCCGCGCCTCGCCGTGCCCGGTCTCGCCGAGCCCGCTGCCCTCGGCCAGCCCGCCGACCAGCGGCAGCCCGGGCAGCGCCTCGTCCGAGCGCTCCACGAACGCGTCCACCGGGAAGCTGTACGGGTCGGCCAGCAGCACGCCGACCACGTCGTCGTCCTGGGCCTCCGGCATGCCGACCACGATGAGCCGGTCGTCGCCCTTCAGCGTCTCCAGCCGGAACGGGTCGAGACGCGCGCCGGGCAGCACCGCCGCCCACGCGCTCACCGCGCCCCGCTCCTCCACCCCGCGCCCGGCCCCGATCACGCCGGACGCGCTGCACCCCAGCACCAGCGCCGGACCGGCCGCGCGCTGCGCCGCCTGCGCGGCCTCCTCGACCTGGTCCGGGTCGTCGCCGGTGACGAACACGCACACCAGGTCGGGCGCCGCGCTGAGCGGCGCGAGCGCCTGCTCGACCGCCGTCGCGGCGGCGCTGGACAGATCGGGTCCGAGGGCCAGGCCATCACCGAATCGCGCCATCGGCGCCGCCTCCCTCACTCCGTTCGCCGGGTCGCTTCACACCACCAGTCTCCCCCTCCGCGACCGTTCCACCCAAACAGCGGCGGGACGGGATCGGACGGGCGAATCCCCGGCGGGGGTGCGATCGCGCGGACCGGCGACGTAGTGTCGGTCGCGTGCGTTCATCCACACCACACGAGTCCTCCTCCGGCGAGTCCGCACCCCGTGAGGCGACCCTGGGCGCGCTGCGCGCCGGCGGCCACGTGCGGCTTCCCGTCAAGGCCGAGATCCGGCGCAACCTGCTCGACCGGCTGAGATCCGGCGAACCACGCTTCCCCGGCATCCTCGGGTTCG
This sequence comes from Actinomadura sp. NPDC000929, assembly GCF_040492065.1. Classification (NCBI taxonomy): domain Bacteria; kingdom Bacillati; phylum Actinomycetota; class Actinomycetes; order Streptosporangiales; family Thermomonosporaceae; genus Actinomadura; species Actinomadura sp. NPDC000929. The sequence continues at coordinate 22,686 of NZ_JBEUPA010000104.1, forward strand.
ACGAGACCGTCCTGCCCCACCTGGAGCGCGCCCTGCTGGCCGGGCACGACCTGGTGCTGCTCGGCGAGCGCGGGCAGGGCAAGACGCGGCTGATCCGCACCCTCGTCGGCCTGCTGGACGAGTGGACGCCGGTGGTGGCCGGCTGCGAGATCAACGACCACCCGTACGCGCCGGTCTGCGTGCGGTGCCGCCGGCTCGCCGGCGAGCTGGGCGACGAGCTGCCGGTCGAGTGGAGGCACCGCGACGACCGCTACGGCGAGAAGCTCGCCACGCCCGACACCAGCGTCGGCGACCTCATCGGCGACGTCGACCCGATCAAGGTGGCGGAGGGCCGCACGCTCGGCGACCCGGAGACCGTGCACTTCGGGCTCGTCCCCCGCACCAACCGCGGGATCTTCTCCATCAACGAGCTGCCCGACCTCGCCGAGCGGATCCAGGTCGCGCTGCTGAACGTGCTGGAGGAGCGCGACGTCCAAGTCCGCGGCTACGCGCTGCGGCTGCCGCTCGACGTGCTGCTCGTCGCGTCCGCCAACCCCGAGGACTACACCAACCGCGGCCGGATCATCACCCCGCTGAAGGACCGCTTCGGCGCCGAGATCCGCACCCACTACCCCCTCGAACTGGACGCCGAGCTCGCGCTGATCCGCCAGGAGGCCGACTTCGCCGACCTCGGCGGACTGCCCGCCGAGGTGCCCGACCACATGATCGAGGTGATCGGGAGGTTCACCCGGCTCGTCCGCGAGTCGACGGCGGTGGACGCCCGGTCGGGCGTCTCGGCGCGGTTCGCGCTCGCGGGCGCCGAGACCGTCGCCGCGGGCGCGGTGCGCCGCGCGGCGCTCACCGGCGAGGAGAACGCCGTCGCGCGGGTCTGCGACCTGCCGGCCGTGGTGCCGTCGCTGATGGGCAAGGTGGAGTTCGAGGTCAGCGAGGAGGGCCGCGAGCAGGAGGTGCTGGAGCACCTGCTGCGCCGCGCGGTCGCCGAGACCTACCGCCGCACGCTCGGCGCCGCCGACCTCACCGGCCTGCTCGACAAGTTCGACTCCGGGGAGAGCGTGGAGTCGGGCGAGCTGGTTCCGGCGCGCGAGCTGCTGCGCCGCACCGGCCACGTGCCCGGCCTCGCCAAGATCATGGAAAGGCTCGGCATGAGCGGGGAGTCCCCCGGGCAGGCCGCGGCGGCGATCGAGTTCGCCCTGGAGGGCCTGTTCCTCACCCGGCGGCTCTCCAAGGACGTCGCCGAGGGACGCTCCGACGGGACGGCGACGTACCGGACGTGACGCCGCGTCCCGAGGTGTCCACGCGCAAGGGGATTCGATGAGCCGATACCGCTACGGCGCCTACGAGGACGGGCCCGACCCGCTCGCGCCGCCCTACGACGTCCGCGACGCGCTGGACGCCGTGGGCGACTCGGTGCTGGATGGAGCCCGGCCCGACGACGCGCTCCGCGAGCTGCTGCGCCGCGGCCTGCCCGGCGCCCAGAACCGCCGGGGCCTCGACGACATGCTCCGCCAGGTCCGGGAGCGGCGCCGCGCGCTGCGCGACCGGGGCCGTCTCGACGGGACGCTGGAGCAGGCCCGCGCGCTGCTGGACACCGCGATCGGGCAGGAGCGGGCCGAGCTGTTCCCCGACCCGGGCGACGACGCCAGGCTGCGCGAGGCGGAGCTCGACACGCTGCCGTCCGACACCTCGCAGGCGATCCGGCGGCTGTCGGACTACGACTGGCGCTCCGCCGCCGCCCGCCGCACCTTCGAGCAGCTGAAGGACCTGCTGCGCCGCGAGGTCCTCGACGCGCAGTTCCAGGGCATGAAGCAGGCCCTGGAGAACCAGGACCCGGCCGCCATGCAGCGGGTCAAGGACATGATGGCCGACCTCAACGCGATGCTGGAGCGGGACGCGCGCGGCGAGCACACCCAGGACGACTTCGACCGGTTCATGAACGAGTACGGGGACATGTTCCCCGACGATCCGCGGAACCTCGAAGAGCTGGTCGACTCGCTGGCCCGCCGCGCCGCCGCGATGGACCGGCTGCTCGCCTCGCTCAGCCCCGAGCAGCGCGCCGAGCTGGCCGGGCTCATGGAGCAGGCCATGCAGGACGCGGGCCTCGCCATGGAGATGACCCGGCTCGGCGACGCGCTGCGGGCCCGCCGCCCCGACCTCGGCTGGGGGCAGCCCGAGCAGATGACCGGCGAGAACCCGCTCGGCGTGGGCGACGCCACGACCGCGCTGGCGGAGCTGGCCGACCTCAGCGAGCTGGAGGCGGCACTCGGGCAGGACTACCCGGGCGCGCGGCTCGACGACATCGACGAGGACGCCGTCCGGCGGGCCCTCGGCCGGCAGGCCGTCGACGACCTCGCCGCGCTGCGCCGCATCGAGGCCGAGCTGGAGCGGCAGGGCTACCTGCAGCGGCGGCGCGGCAAGCTGGAGCTGACACCGAAGGCGGTGCGGCGGCTCGGCGAGACCGCGCTGCGCCGGGTGTTCTCCCAGCTGGCGTCCGGCCGCCAGGGCGACCACGACCAGCGGGACGCGGGACAGGCGGGCGAGCTGACCGGCTCCAGCCGCGAGTGGCGGTTCGGCGACGAGCAGCCCCTCGACGTGGTCCGGACGGTGAGCAACGCGATCCGGCGCAGCGCCATGGAGCGCGGGACCCCCGCGACCGGGACCGGGGAGCCCGCCGCCGGGCTCGTCCCCCCGCCCGCGGGGGCGAAGGTCACCGAGCGCGTGGGCACGACCGGCGGGAACGGCGCGCGCCGCCCGGACGGCGTGCGGCTGAGCGTCGACGACTTCGAGGTGCACGAGACCGAGCGCCGCACCGGCGCCGCCGTCTGCCTGCTCGTCGACCTGTCCTACTCGATGGTGCTGCGCGGGACGTGGGCGGCCGCCAAGCAGACCACGCTGGCCCTGCACTCGCTCGTGACCAGCAAGTTCCCGCAGGACGCGATCCAGATCATCGGCTTCTCCAACTACGCGCGGGTGCTGCACCCGACGGAGATGGCGGGCCTCGACTGGGACATGGTGCAGGGCACCAACCTGCACCACGCCCTGATGATCGCCGGACGGCACCTGGACCGGCACCCCGACTTCGAGCCGATCGTCCTCGTCGTCACGGACGGCGAGCCCACCGCGCACCTGCGGCCGGACGGCCGTTCGCTGTTCGACTACCCGCCGTCCACCGACACGCTCGTGCTCACCCTCGCCGAGGTCGACAAGATGACCCGGCGCGGCGCCACCATGAACTTCTTCATGCTCGCCGAGGACCGGCGGCTCGTGTCGTTCGTGGAGGAGGTCGCCAGGCGCAACGGCGGCCGCGTCTTCGCCCCCGACGCCGACCGTCTAGGCGAGTACGTAGTCAGCGACTATCTCCGAGTGAGGCGTGCTTAGTCGCGTTCGGCCGGCTCAGCCGTTCCAGACCATCAGGGCGAGGATCACCAGCCAGATCAGCGCGACGACGCCGGACATGGCGGCCAGCCGCCCCCGCTCCACCTGGGCGATCTCACCGGCGCCGGCCGCCGGTCCCGCGGCGGCGGGGGCCTCGGCCTCCGTCGCGCCGCCCTCGGCCTCCCCGGGCTCCTCGGCCGCGGGGGGACGGACCGGGACCGGCGCGGCCGCCGTCTCGGCCGCCGCGACCTCCAGCAGGTGCACCGCCTTGCGCTGGTCGCGCTCGACGATCAGCAGCAGCACCAGCGCGACGACGAACAGCGTCATCGACACCGTCAGCCACACCTCGGCGAGGTCGCCCTTGGCCAGCCCGAGCCCGATCAGGAAGATCCCGAGCGTGCCGATCCCGTAGATCTGGGTGGTCCGGTGGAGGTAACGCACCACCACCACGTCGCGCTTGCGGATGTAGCGGGGCGTGGACATCGTGGCGGCGGTCAGCGGCCCCAGCGTGAAGATCGCGAACCCGATGTGCAGAAGAAGCAGGATGCGGTCCGAAGTCGACATGAGCCGACCTTAGTCCGCACAGCCCCGAGCCTCACCGCAACCACGCGACGACCTCAATGGTTGGAGAGCACCGCCAACTACGCGTTCAGCCGCTTCTTCAGCCAGGCCAGGATCGTCGGGTAGACGCCTTCGTCGCCCAGCATGTCCGAGGCGTGCATGTCGCCCTCGACGGTCTTGACGGTCGCCGGGACGCCGGCGGCGCGCAGCGCGGTCGCCAGCCCGGTGCTCTGGGTGACGGGGACGAAGTCGCCGGTGGCGTGCATCAGCAGCATCGGGGCGTCGCCCGCGGAGACGTGCGTGACGGTGCTGGCGTCGTCCAGCTTCGTCCAGCAGTCCGGGGCGGCGGTGACACCGGGCTCGCAGTGGACGAGGCCGACCACGGCCCGGCGCAGCTTGCGCTTGGTGAACGTGGCGTCCGGCTTCGCGCCGTCCTGGAAGGCCAGGAAGGGGTTGTTCGGCGGGGACAGCGCGACCACGCCGCGGACCTGGCGGGTGCCCGTCCCGAGCGTCCCGAGCTGCGTCGCGAGGTGCCCGCCGGCCGACGAGCCCATGACCGCGACGCGGTTCGGGTCGACGTTCCACACCTGGGCGTGCTTCTTGATGAAGTCGAGGGCCGCCATGGCGTCGTCGCGCTGGGCGGGCCACTGCGCCTTGGGCGCGAGCCGGTAGTTGGCCGACAGCACGACGAAGCCCTGCTCGGTCAGCCGGCGCGCGAAGTACTTCCAGCCGCCGCCCTTGTCGCCCTCCAGCCAGTAGCCGCCGTGCAGGAGCAGCACGGCCGGGCGGGGCGTGGCGCGCGGGCCCGGCTTGCGCCAGTAGGCGTCGATCTTCTGGGCGGGCAGCTTGCCGTAAGCGTAGGTGCGGAACAGCGGGAGCTGCGGCGTCACCATGACCGCCTGCGCGGTGACGGTGCCGTCCGGCTCCCCGTCCGCGCCGGCGGGACCGCCCTCCGTCGGCATCGCGGACGGCGCCGACGGCGACCCGGTGCCGGGGGCCCCGGTCTCCGGCGCGCCGGAGGGGGTCCCCGCCGGCGACTCGGTCGGCACGGACGGAACGGACACGCTGGGCGTCGGCGCCGGCTCGTTCGCGTGGGCTCCCACGGGAACGGTCACGGCGGAGACACACGTCGCGGCGAACGCCGCCCCACAGACCAGTACTTTGCGCACCCCGGGCCCTTTCTTCACGAACCTGGCGCGCCGAGTATAGATGTTTTGATCAAGTCCGGTGGGGAATGGTCAGCCGATTCTCAGGAAAGCGCCTGCTCCAGATCGCGGAGCAGGTCGGCGGCGTCCTCGATGCCGACCGACAGTCGCACCAGGTCGGCGGGCACTTCCAGCGGCGACCCGGCCGCCGAGGCGTGCGTCATCCGCCCCGGGTGCTCGATCAGCGACTCGACGCCGCCGAGCGACTCGCCGAGCGTGAACAGCTTCGTCCGCTCGCAGACCCGGACGGCGGCCTCCTCCGACTCCATCCGGAACGAGACCATGCCGCCGAACGCCTTCATCTGCTTGGCGGCGATCTCGTGGCCCGGGTGGTCGGGCAGCCCCGGGTAGAGGACCTGCCGGACGGACGGGTGCCGCGTCAGCAGCTCCGCGACCCGCTCCGCGTTGGCGCAGTGCCGGTCCATCCGCACCCCGAGGGTCTTGATCCCGCGCAGGGTGAGCCAGGCGTCGAACGGGCCCGCGACGGCGCCCATCGCGTTCTGGTGGAACGCCAGCCGCTCCCCGAGGTCCGCGTCCGCGGCGATCAGCGCGCCCCCGACGACGTCGGAGTGCCCGCCGATGTACTTGGTGGTGGAGTGGACGACGACGTCCGCCCCGAGCTCCAGCGGCCGCTGCAGGTAGGGGGAGGCGAAGGTGTTGTCGACGGCCAGCAGCGCGCCGGCGTCGCGGGCGACGGCGGCCAGGGCCGCGATGTCGGCGACGCCGAGCAGCGGGTTGGTGGGCGTCTCCACCCAGATGATCTTCGTGTCGGGTCGCACCGCCGCCCGCACCGCGGCGATGTCGCCGAGCGGCACCGGGTCGAACTCGACGCCCCACGGCTGGGCGACCTTCGCGAACAGCCGGTACGTCCCGCCGTAGGCGTCGTTGGGGACGATGACGTGGGCGCCGGGCTTGCAGACCGTGCGCAGCAGCGCGTCCTCGGCGGCGAGCCCGGAGGCGAACGCCAGCCCCCGCGCGCCGCCCTCCGTCTCGGCCAGGCATACCTCCAGCGCGGTACGCGTCGGATTGGCCGACCGGGAGTACTCGTAGCCGCCGCGCAGCCCCCCGATGCCGTCCTGCTTGTACGTCGAGACCTGGTAGATCGGCGGCACGACCGCGCCGGTGACCGGGTCGGGCTCCTGCCCAGCATGGATGGCCAGGGTCTCGAACCCCCGTTGAACCTCGTTGTCCATGGGTACGAGGCTATCCACTCCCCGCCCCTCCTAGAGGAGGAGAGTCTCCCCCGGAGGTATCACCCCGCATTTCGGCGCTGCGGGTGACCCCTGCGCGGTGTCCGGTCTCTACTGTTTTACGGGTATCCCTACGACCGTGAATTAAGGAAGCCCCCATGTTCGCTCGGCTCGCGCGCTTCGTCGTGAGACACCCGTGGTGGACGATCGTGGCCTGGCTCGTCGCCGCGGTTCTCATCATCGCCCTCTCCCCCAAGCTCACCACCGAGTCCGACCAGGGCGACTTCCTGCCCTCGAAGTACGAGTCGGTGCAGGCGCTCAAGATCGCTGAAAAGGCCTTCCCGCAGCAGGAGGACACCTCCTCGCTGATCGTGGTGAAGCGCTCGGACGGCCAGCCGTTGACGGCGCAGGACAGCGCCAAGGTGAACGAGGCCGCCAAGTCGCTGAACGCCAAGAAGCCGCCGACCGTCCTCGGCTTCGCCACCGGCCCGCAGGCCCTGGCGCCCAACAAGGCCGTCCAGGTGGTCATGGTGCCGATGAAGGGCACCTCGATGGACGACAGCAAGAAGCAGGGCGAGGCGGTCAAGCAGATACGCAAGGACCTGCCCACCCTGCTGAAGGGCAGCGGGATGGAGGCCAAGGTCGGCGGTGACGTCGCCGGCTTCGTCGACAACGAGGACTCCTTCAACAAGTCCTTCGAGATCGTCGGCATCGCCACCTTCGTGCTGATCATCGGCCTGATCCTGCTGATCTTCCGGGCCCCGCTGGCGGCGATCCTGCCGATCGTCGTCATCACCGTGACCATGCAGGTCGCGATGGGCCTGATCGGCACGGCCTCGAAGATCTTCGGATTCTCCGGCGACGACAGCCTCAGCACCATCATCCTGATCGTGCTCTTCGGCATCGGCGCCGACTACTACCTGTTCCTGATGTTCCGGTTCCGCGAGCGGCTGCGGGCCGGCGACGACAAGAAGACCGCGATGATCACCGCGGTGGAGCGGGTCGGCGAGGTCATCTCCTCGGCCGCCGCCGCCATCGCCGTGACGTTCCTGGTCCTGCTGCTCGCGACGTTCGGCGTCTTCAGCGCCTGGGGCCCGTCCCTGGCCATCGCCGTCGTCGTGATGGGCATCACCTCGCTGACGCTGTTCCCCGCGCTCGTCTCGCTGCTCGGCACCGCCGTCTTCTGGCCGTCCAAGGCGTGGAAGAAGCAGCCGAAGGACAGGTTCTCCACGGCCATCGGCCGCGGCGTCGGCAAGCGCCCCGCGCTCGCCGCGGCGGCGTCCGGGCTCGTCCTGGTCGTGCTGGCGCTCGGCACCCTCGGTTTCAAGGCCGACTACGACTTCGCGGCCGGCTTCCCGCAGGACACCGAGTCCGCGCAGGCGACCAAGGACATGGAGAAGGGCTTCCCGCCCGGCCTGACCACCCCGGTCCAGGTGTTCATCAAGAGCCAGAACGGGCAGCCGGTCAGCCAGCAGCAGACCCAGGCGTTCAGCAAGGCCGTCGAGAACGCGCCCGGCGTCGGCAGGGTGCAGCCGCCCGTCCCCGGCCAGGACAAGACCGTGGCCCGGGTCGACCTGGTGCTGAAGCTCAACCCCGCGTCCAACAAGGCGATCAGCCTGGTCAAGGACGACCTGACGCCCGCCGTGCACAAGGCGGCGCCGGAGGGCACCCGCACCTACGTCGGCGGACCGACGGCGATCTTCTCCGACATCAACACGGTCAACAACCGCGACCTGTCGGTGATCCTGCCGGTGGCGGCGGTACTGATCGCGCTGATCCTGGCGCTGCTGCTGAGGTCGGTGGTCGCGCCGCTCTACCTGGTCGTGGCCGTCCTGCTGGGCTTCGCGGCGACGCTCGGCTCCGCGGTGTACGTCTTCCAGGGCGCGATGGGCGAGGCCGGCGTCACCTTCCAGCTGCCGATCGTCCTCTACCTGTTCGTGCTGGCCATCGGGACCGACTACAACATCCTGATGACGGCGCGGCTGCGCGAGGAGGCCAAGGAGGGCCACGAGCCGCGGAAGGCGGCGGCGCTGGCCGTCCAGCACGGCGGCCCGACGGTCGCCGCGGCGGGCCTCATCCTGGCCGGCACGTTCTCGGTGATGATGCTCGCGCCGGTCTCGATGCTCCAGCAGATGGGCTTCTCGGTGGCGATCGGCATCGCGCTGTCGGCCTTCGTGATGTCCACCTTCCTGGTGCCGGGCCTGACCGCGATGCTGGGCCACCGGGCCTGGTGGCCGGGCCACGGCGACGAGCCGAAGAAGCAGCCGCGTGCGAACGACACGCGGGAGGACTTCGCCCCGACCGGGCACCGCGGCTAGCGGCGCCCCCGAGACGTCGGGTCGCGGGGGCCGGCCCATAACGCCGCCCACCGGCCGGGCCCCGCGACCCGACACCTGAACGGCCGAGGGGCGGGGGGTAAAGGATATAAACGGGCGCGGGCGGGGTGCCGACCCCCCGGGGGGGGCGGGGGGGTAGGGCAGGGAGGGCCGA
>NZ_JBEUPA010000105.1:0-31450 GCF_040492065.1 Actinomadura sp. NPDC000929
CGGCAGCCCGCCGGTGGCCACGCGGTCCCGGTAGAGCGCCGACAGCAGGCTGCCGAGGCCCGCGACGCCGAGCGTCCCGGCCGTCTGGCGCAGCGTCTGGACGAGGCCGGAGCCCCGTCCGGCCCGTGCGGCGGGCAGGGCGGCGAGGACCGCGTCCATCGCCGGGACGAGGGTCAGGCCGCAGCCGAGGCCGAGGACGAGCAGCCACGGGACGGTCGCGGAGTAGGCGTCGCCCGGCCCGGTGAGCGCGCCCCACCCGAAGCCGGCCGCGAGCACGAGCAGTCCGGTGACGAGGATCGGCTTGTGCCCGGCGCGGTGCGCGACCCGGTCGGTGACGATCCCGCCGGCGAGCAGGCCGAGCAGCATCGGCGTCAGCCGCAGCCCCGTGCCGAACACGTCGTTGCCCTGGACGGCCTCCAGGTACTGCGGGAGGACGAACAGCGCCCCCGCCATCATCAGGTTCGCGGCGACGGCGGCGACCACCGCCCAGGTGAAGCGGGGGTCGCGGAACAGCGCCATGTCCATCATGGGCGCGGCGGCGCGCCGCTCCCACAGGACGAACCCGGCCAGCAGGACGGCCGCGACCGCGAACGACGCCAGCACCACCGCGTCGCCCCAGCCCCGCACCGGGGCCTCGATGACCCCGTACACGAGCGCGACGACGCCGGCCGCCGACAGCAGTGAGCCGGCGCCGTCGATCCGCGGCGCGGACGGGTCCCGCGTCTCGGGCAGCAGCAGCGCCACCGCGACGCCGCCGACGAGCACGAGCGGCACGTTGACGAGGAAGACCGACCCCCACCAGAAGTTCTCCAGGAGCCAGCCGCCGAGCAGCGGGCCGAGCGGCAGCCCGAGCGCCATCGCCGACGACCAGACCGCGACGGCGCGGGTGCGCTCCTCCGGCGGGAAGATCGCGGGCAGCATCGACATGGACAGCGGCGTCACGATCGCCGCGCCGAGTCCCATGAACGCCCGGGCCGCGACGACGCCGCCGGAGCCGTCCGCGAACGCCCCGGCGAGCGAGGCGGCGCCGAAGACGGCGAGGCCGGCCACCAGCAGCCACTTGCGGCCGAACCGGTCGCCGAGCAGCCCGGCCGGGAGCAGCAGCGCGCCGAACACCAGCAGGTAGGAGTCCACGATCCACTGCAGCGCGCTGGTGCCCGCGTGCAGCTCCTCCGACAGCGTGGTCAGCGCGACGTTGAGGATCGTCATGTCGAACCCGAGCGCCAGCATGCTCAGCGCCAGGGCGCCCAGCCCGAGCCAGCGCCGCGTGTGCCCCTCGGTCATGACCGCCACCTCCGATTGACTGTCATTCTAAAATGAAAGTAACTATCAAATGGTGGTGGTTGTCAATCGGTGCGGAGGCTGGCGCATCTCCCGAGGGGGGATGTAATTTTGATTACATGAATACGAGTGAAGCGGTGGAGCAGCTCCGCGGCTGGTTCACCGGACGGCTCCCCGAGGAGTGGTTCGAGGGCGCGCCCGAGGTCGTCGTCGACCGCGAGGAGGTCGCGGTCGTCGGCACGCTGCCCCTCCCCGCCGCGGCGGCCGAGGCGGCCGGCGCCGAGCGCGCGGGCGTCGTCGCCGGGCACGTCCAGCGCTTCCGCGACGACACCCGCGACCGGCGGATCGCCATCGCCCGGGAGGCCGAGCAGCGCTTCGGCCGCAAGGTCTCCTGGGGCGTGGAGTGCGACGGCGAGCGGGAGATGTTCACCACCCTGTCGGTGCCGGTGATGACGCGGCTGCGGCAGCCCGAGCGCCGCGTCCTCGACACGCTCGTGGACGCCGGGGTCGCCCGCAGCCGCAGCGACGCGCTCGCCTGGTGCGTCCGGCTCGTCGGCAAGAACACCGACGAGTGGCTGTCGGAGCTGCGCAGCGCCCTGCAGCACGTCGAGCGCGCCCGCGCCGCGGGCCCGCAGGCCTGACCGCGAGGGCGGGCGGGGCCGGGCCGGCCATTACCCGATCCGAATGATCACTAGGTGTGATCATGGTGCCGACCTCCTCTACTGTGCCTGGGTAGCGGGCCGGACGGGGGCGGGAGGTGCACGGGATGCTGGGGCTGCGCTGCCTGGACGGGTCCGCGCTCGCGGTGGTCCCGATCGCCTCGCTCGACCGCGGCGGCACCCCGTTCGAGGTCACGCTCGAACTGTGGCGGGACGGCGACTCGTTCGGGGCGGTGGGGGAGCGGTGCGGCTACTTCCTGGCCGGGCTCGCCGCCCGGGTCGCCGCCGCACGGGCCGACGGGTCCCCGCAGGCGGCGCGCTGGCCCGACCCCGACGACCGCTTCCCCGACCCCGTCCCCGGCGACACCGCCCGCGAGCCCGAGCTGTTCGCGTTCCGCTACCGCGACCGCGGTGACGTGATCAGCACCGGCGAGCTGCGGTGCTCCCTGCGCACGTCATCGATGTGGGTCGGCCGCCAGCAGTCCGCGGCGGGACGGTGGCGGGTCGCGCGGCGCGCCGTGATCGAGGCGTGGGGCGCGGGCGGCCGCGGCGTGCGCGCCGTCCTCACGTCGGCCGAACTGGCGCGTTTTCTCTCCGACCTGCTCGCCGAGGCGGACCGGGCCAGAGCAGGCCATCCGCCCCGCCTGACGCCTCCCGCGCGTTAGCCTGGCCTCACGGGGACGGTGGGAGAAGTGTCGCCGTCGGGCCATAATTGAGCGACTTTCCGCCAGGGTCGGTCGCTCGAAGGGAAGCCCATATGCGGGTTCGGCGTACGGGAGAGCCGCGCACCAGGAGGACGCGCGGCGCGCGAAGGGACGGCGTGCGCCGGCGCCCCTCCGAGGGAGGGCGGCTGGTCTCGGCCCTCCGCCGCAGCGGCCCGTACGCGGCCGTCCGCGACGCCGTCTACCGGATGTACGAGCGGCGCGTCGAGGCCGATCTGCCCACCGACGTCACCCCCCGGCACGTCGGCGTGATCCTCGACGGCAACCGGCGTTGGGCCAGGTCGATGGGGCTGGCCGACGTCAACTCCGGGCACCAGCGCGGCGCCCAGAAGATCTCCGAGCTGCTCCAGTGGAGCGCCGAGGCGGGGGTCGAGCACGTCACGCTGTGGCTGCTGTCGACCGACAACCTCAACCGGCCCGCCGACCAGCTCGAACCGCTGCTGGCGATCATCGAGAACACCGTCCGCAAGCTCGCCGCCGACGGCTGGCACGTCAAGCCCGTCGGCGCCCTCGACCTGCTGCCCGATAAGACGGCCCGCGTCCTGAAAGATGCGGGAGAGGCCACATCGAGCGCACCCGGCCTGATTGTGAACGTCGCGGTTGGGTATGGAGGTAGGCGTGAGATCGCTGATGCGGTGCGCTCTCTGCTCATCGAGCAGGCGAGTCGTGGCACCAGCATCGAGGAACTCGCCGAGGTCCTCGACGTGGAGCACATCGCGGAGCATCTCTACACGCGCGGCCAGCCGGATCCGGACCTGGTCATCCGCACCTCGGGGGAGCAGCGTCTCTCCGGTTTCATGCTCTGGCAGAGCGCCCACTCGGAGTTCTACTTCTGCGAGGTCCATTGGCCGGACTTCCGCAAGGTGGACTTCCTGCGGGCCATCCGCTCCTATGCCGCGCGGCACCGGCGCTACGGTACCTGACCGTCCACTGAGGACCACCGCCCCTGCGCGGGCGGACCTGCGCGCCACCGGCAGTTCCCCCATATCCAGGGAGATCGAGTGGCCACAACCTCCGCGCGCCGTCCCGGCACGTCCGCCGGGATCCCGTCCGGGACCTCTGTTCCGGAGACCTCTGGAGACCGCGGGGGCGCCGCTCCCGGCAGGGAACCGGACCGGCGCACGTACGTCCTCGACACCAGCGTGCTGCTCGCCGATCCGGGAGCGATGACGCGGTTCGCCGAGCACGAGGTCGTACTCCCCATCGTCGTCATCTCCGAACTGGAGGCCAAGCGGCACCACCCCGAGCTCGGCTACTTCGCCCGGCAGGCGCTGCGCACGCTGGACGACCTGCGCCTGCGGCACGGCCGGCTGGACGAGCCGGTCTCGGTCGAGGGGGCGCTCGGCGACCAGGGCGGAACGCTCCGCGTCGAGCTGAACCACGCCGACCCGAGCGTCCTGCCGGACGGGTTCCGGCTCGGCGACAACGACACCCGGATCCTGTCGGTGGCCGCCTGGCTGGCCCGTGAGGGACGCGACGTCGTGCTGGTCTCCAAGGACCTGCCGATGCGGGTGAAGGCGTCCGCGGTGGGGCTCGCCGCCGAGGAGTACCGCGCGGAGCTGGCCGTCGTGGAGTCCGGCTGGACCGGGATGCGCGAGCTGGAGGTCACCGCCGGGGCCGTCGAGGAGCTGTACGAGTCGGGGAGCGCCGATCTGGAGGAGGCGCGGGACCTGCCCTGCCACACGGGGCTGCGGCTGCTGTCCGAGCGCGGATCGGCCCTCGGCCGCGTCCAGCCGGACAAGTCGGTGCGGCTGGTGCGCGGCGACCGCGAGGTGTTCGGGCTGCGCGGCCGGTCCGCCGAGCAGCGGATCGCGCTGGACCTGCTGATGGACGAGGACGTCGGCATCGTCTCGCTCGGCGGGCGGGCCGGCACCGGCAAGTCGGCGCTCGCCCTCTGCGCGGGGCTGGAGGCCGTGCTGGAGCGGCGGCGGCACCGCAAGGTCGTGGTGTTCCGCCCCCTGTACGCGGTCGGCGGCCAGGAGCTCGGATACCTGCCGGGCTCGGAGGGCGAGAAGATGTCGCCATGGGCGCAGGCGGTCTACGACACCCTCTCGGCGGTGACGACGCCGGAGGTCGTGGACGAGGTGGTGGACCGTGACATGTTGGAGGTCCTGCCGCTCACCCACATCCGGGGCCGGTCGCTGCACGACGCGTTCGTGATCGTGGACGAGGCGCAGTCGCTGGAGCGCGGCGTGCTGCTCACCGTCCTGTCGCGGATCGGCGCGGGGTCGCGGGTGGTGCTGACCCACGACGTGGCGCAGCGCGACAACCTGCGCGTCGGCAGGCACGACGGCGTCGCGGCCGTGGTGGAGCGCCTGAAGGGCCACCCGCTGTTCGCGCACGTGACGCTGACCAGGTCGGAGCGCTCGCCGATCGCGGCGCTCGTGACCGACATGCTCGGCGACGTCGGGGTCTGACCCGGACGAGAGAGGACCCCGGCGGACCGGTGACGGCCGCCGGGGTCCTCGCGTCTCAGAACGCCGTGGACATTCCTACGGAGGGTGATCATTAAACCCCGCAGGGTAGGAATGTGGTGAAGGTCACACTCTCTCCGATGTGAGGGGAGAACCGCAGGTCCGTCCGTGTTTTCGGTACTTGCCGGGCGGGGTTGACAATCGTCCTGTCGGCCGCATTCGTCTCGTTTTGGTTGCGAAGCAGCCCTCGGCCTGGGGCATTGTGTCTCCCCGTAAGCACCCCCAGAGCGGTGCCGGCCCGGAGCGCGCCCCCCTATCGACGCGCGCGGCGGGCGGGGCGCCGTCCCGGGTCCGAGGCCGCCGGAGCAACCGGCGGCAGTCCCGGACCGGGGTGGAAAACAGTTCGTGCGCGTGTCCATGCGCGTGCGACCGTCGGAAGGACCGCCTTGTTCGGAGACCGTTCCGGGTCCCCTAGGCGAGACGATCGACAGAGCTCCGGCCCGGCGCAGCCGCCCGGCCCCTCCCCCGAGGGGCCCGAGGCGCCGCACGAGGACGACGTGCGCGTCGCCGGCACCGGGCCCCGTGCGGGCGTCCCCGCGGGGGACACGCTCGGACTCCAGCCCCTCCAGGAGCCGCCGCGCACCGGCGTCTCCGCCGGCGGCCCCGCCGACGAGATCTCCTCCGGGCCGGGCGGACCCCGCCGGGCCGGTCGCAAGGGCGGATCCGGCGCCCGCAAGGGCGGTCCCGCCGGGCGCAAGGAGGCCTCCGGCGGGCGCAACGGCGTGCGGATCGCGGTGGTCGCCGCGGGCGCCGCCGTCCTGCACGGCGGCGGTGCGGTCGCCGCGTTCGCGCTGACCGGCGGCTCCGGCGACGAGGGCCCCCAGACCGTCGAGCCCACCCGGCAGCTCGCCGACGCCGCCGTGCCGAAGATCGATCCGAAGGTGCTGGAGCAGCAGCGCAAGAAGCTGGCGCTGGAGCGGGCCTCCCGCGCGACGCGCCAGGACGGGGGCAAGAAGGGCCCGTCCCTGCTCCCCAAGGGCAAGCCGATCCCGACCAAGACGCCGGAGCCGAAGAAGACCGGCGGCAGCGGCGGCGGCCCGACGGGCGACCCGGTCCCCGCAGGCGAGGCGCAGGCGATCGCCAAGCGGCTGATGCCGAGCTACGGCTTCACCGGCAGCGGCCAGTTCGGCTGCCTGGTCAACCTGTGGAACAAGGAGAGCCACTGGAACGTCCACGCGTCCAACCCCTCCTCGGGCGCGTACGGAGTTCCGCAGGCCCTTCCCGGCGACAAGATGGCCAGCGCGGGACCCGACTGGCGGAACAACCCCACCACCCAGATCAAGTGGGGGCTCGGCTACATCAAGAACCGCTACGGCACGCCGTGCGGCGCGTGGTCGCACTCGCAGTCCGTCGGCTGGTACTGATCCGCCCCGGCGCGTCCCGGCCGCCCTGCGCGGCGCCTGGGACGCGCGGGGCGTCCGGGGCGGGCGCCGCCCGCCTCAGCGGCGGGCCGCGCCGGTCATCCGCAGCACGTCGAGCGCCTCGTCCAGCTGCTCGACGGTCAGTCTGCCCGCCTCGACGTGGCCGCGCTCCAGCACGACCTCGCGGATCGTCCGGCGCTCCCGGAGCGCCTGCTTGGCGACCTTCGCGGCCTCCTCGTACCCGAGGTAGCGGTTCAGCGGCGTCACGATCGACGGTGAGGACTCGGCGTACTCGCGCATCCGCTCCTCGTCGGCCTCGACGCCGTCCACGCAGCGGTCGGCCAGCAGCCGGGACGCGTTCGCCAGCAGGGTGATCGACTCCAGCACGTTGCGGGCCAGCATCGGCAGCATCACGTTCAGCTCGAAGCTGCCGGACGCGCCGCCGAACGCCACCGCCGCGTCGTTGCCGATGACCTGCGCGGCGACCTGCGCCACCGCCTCGGGGATCACCGGGTTCACCTTCCCCGGCATGATCGACGAGCCCGGCTGCAGGTCGGGCAGCCGGATCTCGGCGAGCCCGGCGCGCGGCCCCGACCCCATCCAGCGCAGATCGTTGGCGATCTTGGTGAGGCTCACCGCGATCGTGCGCAGCGCGCCGCTGGCCTCCACCAGGCCGTCGCGCGCGCCCTGCGCCTCGAAGTGGTCGCGGGCCTCGGTGAGCGGCAGTCCGGTGGCCCGGGCGAGCTCGGCGACGGTGCGGGCGGCGAAGCCCTCGGGGGTGTTGATGCCGGTGCCGACGGCCGTCCCGCCGAGCGGGAGCTCCGCCAGCCGCGGCAGCACGGCCTCCAGCCGTTCCACGCCGTGCCCGGCCTGCGCGGCGTACCCCCCGAACTCCTGCCCGAGGGTCACCGGCGTCGCGTCCATCAGGTGGGTGCGGCCGGACTTGACGACGGTCGCGAACTCCTCGGCCTTGCGGGCGAGCGCGGCCTCCAGATGCCGCAGCGCGGGGATCAGCTCGTTCACGACGGCCCCGGTGGCCGCGACGTGGATGGACGAGGGGAACACGTCGTTGGACGACTGGGAGGCGTTCACGTGGTCGTTGGGATGGACGGGGCGGCCGAGCCGCTCCTGCGCCAGCGTCGCCACGACCTCGTTGGCGTTCATGTTGGACGACGTCCCCGAGCCGGTCTGGAACACGTCGATCGGGAACTGGTCGTCCCACCGCCCGGCGGCGACCTCGCGGGCGGCCTCGGCGATGGCGCCGGCGAGGTCCTCGTCGAGGACGCCCAGCTCGGCGTTGACGACCGCCGCGGCGGCCTTGATCTGGCCGAGCGCGGCGATGTGCGCGGCCTCCAGCGTCCGTCCGGAGATCGGGAAGTTCTCCACCGCGCGCTGCGTCTGGGCCCGCCACTTGGCCGCGGCCGGAACCCGGACCTCGCCCATCGAGTCGTGCTCGACCCGGAACTCCTGCTCGCCCATGGAACGCCTCCCACTCGACTCCGGCGGCCGCCGCCGTCGGTCGCCGCCTGAAAAGGGCAGCCCTGTCAGTGGGGTCACGCATTCCCGCGTGAGGCGCGGATCACTCCTTGTTCAGCGTGTAGTTCTGCCGCTCGCCCGGCCTGCCCGCCGGCTTCTGCCGCCCGTTCACCCAGACGTCGCACGCGGACGCGTCGTAGACGACCGCGTTGATGCGCGGCTGGTCGTACCGGCGCGCCTCGCCCATGCGCAGCGTCTCGTCGCTGAGCACCGTCATCGCGGCCCCCGGGACCGACACGAAGATCTTGCAGGAGTCGGTGCGGGCCCGGACGACGAGCGTGCTGGTCGCGGCGCCGGGCGGCGCGGCGGCCTGGGTCGTGCTCGCCGGGGTGGACGCGCCGGCGGTGGGGGAGGGGCCGGGGCTCTCCCGCATCATGCCGACGATGAGGGCGGTGGCGCCGATGCCGCAGGAGGCGACGGTCGCGCCGATGAGCCCGATCACGACCATCAGCCGGTAGCGGGGGGTCGGCGCGCGGCGGCCCGAGCGCGGGCCCGCCATGGCCCGTTCGAGCCGGTCGACCGCGCGGGCGTGGCTGAGCCGCCGGGTGGGGTTCTTCTCCAGCAGCCCGGTAATGACGGGCGCGAGCGCGCCGGCGTTCTGCGGGGCGGGGGTCGACTCGTTGGCCAGCGCCGACAGCGTCGCCATGACGTTCTCGCGCTCGAACGGCGGGCGGCCCTCCAGCGCCGCGTACAGCGTCGCGCCGAGCGACCACAGGTCGGACCGCGGGGTCGCCTTCTCCCCGGCGGCGACCTCGGGCGCCACGTACGCGGGCGACCCCATGAAGTGGCCCGTCGCGGTGAGGCTCGCCGAACCCGAGGAGAACGCGAGCCCGAAGTCGGTGAGGACGACGCGGTCGCCGTCCAGGAGCACGTTGCTCGGCTTCAGGTCGCGGTGCACGATCCCGGCCTTGTGCGCGGTGTTGAGGGCGTCCAGCAGGGCGCGGCCGATGTGCCCGACGCGCTCGGGCGGCAGCGGGCCCGAGCGCTCGATGAGCTGTTCGAGGCTGGGCGCCTCGATCATCTCCATCACGATCCAGGGACGGCCCTGCTCGATGACCACGTCGTAGACCTCGACGATGGAGTGCGTGCGCAGCTGCGCGGGCGCGCGCGCCTCCCGGAGGGTACGGCGGTAGAAGAGCACCCGGTCGTCCTCGGCGAGGTTGTCGGGGATCCGCAGTTCCTTGATCGCGACAGCGCGGTCGAGGAGCTCGTCGTGCCCCCTCCACACCGTGCCGTTGGCGCCCTGACCTATCTCCGAGACCAGCCGGTAGCGCGTCGCTAGCACGAGGCGCTCTGACTGTGACATGGCGGAAAAGATACCGGAGTGGCCAGCCGGTCATCGGGGAGACTTCATCACCAACGCGAATTTTGGCCCAATACTGTGACCTTGCGACAAGAAACCGCGGGGGACCGCCTCCCGGCGGCCCCGGGCGGGGGCCGCCGGCCGCCGCCGGAGGTCAGCGCCTGCCGATGCTGAGGACGGGTCCGGTGGTGTCGGCGAAGAAGTCCTCGCCCTTGTCGTCCACCACGATGAAGGCCGGGAAGTCCTCGACCTCGATCTTCCAGACGGCCTCCATGCCGAGCTCCGGGTACTCCAGGACCTCGACCTTCTTGATGCAGTCCTGCGCGAGCCGCGCCGCCGGGCCGCCGATCGAGCCGAGGTAGAAGCCGCCGTGCTCCTTGCAGGCGTCGGTGACCTGCTTGGACCGGTTGCCCTTGGCCAGCATGACCAGCGAGCCGCCCGCGGCCTGGAACTGCTCGACGTAGGAGTCCATCCGGCCGGCCGTGGTCGGGCCGAACGAGCCCGACGCGTAGCCCTCGGGCGTCTTGGCCGGGCCCGCGTAGTAGACGGCGTGGTCGCGCAGGTACTGCGGCATCGGCTCGCCCGCGTCCAGCCGCTCCTTGATCTTGGCGTGCGCGATGTCGCGCGCCACGACGAGCGGGCCGGTCAGCGACAGCCGCGTCCGGACCGGGTACCGGGTCAGCTCGGCGCGGATCTCCGCCATCGGGCGGTTGAGATCGATGGCGACGACGTCGTCGTCCAGGTGCTCGCCGGTGGTGTCGGGCAGGTACTGGGCGGGGTCGGTCTCCAGCCGCTCCAGGAACACGCCCTCCGCGGTGATCTTGGCGAGGGCCTGCCGGTCGGCGCTGCACGAGACGGCGATCGCGACCGGGCAGGACGCGCCGTGCCGCGGCAGCCGGATCACCCGCACGTCGTGGCAGAAGTACTTGCCGCCGAACTGCGCCCCGATCCCGAGCTTCTGCGTCAGCTCGAACACCTGGAGCTCCAGCTCCAGGTCGCGGAACCCGTGCCCGAGCGGCGAGCCCTCGGTGGGCATCGCGTCCAGGTAGTGGGCCGAGGCGTACTTGGCGGTCTTCAGCGCGTACTCGGCGGACGTGCCGCCCACGACGATCGCCAGGTGGTACGGCGGGCACGCGGCCGTGCCGAGCGAGCGGATCTTCTCCTCCAGGAAGGACATCATCCGCTTGGGGTTCAGGACGGCCTTGGTCTCCTGGAAGAGGAACGACTTGTTGGCGCTGCCGCCGCCCTTGGCCATGAACAGGAACTTGTAGGCGTCGCCGGGCGTCGCGTACAGCTCGATCTGCGCGGGCAGGTTGGAGCCGGTGTTCTTCTCGTCCCACATCGTCACGGGCGCCATCTGCGAGTAGCGCAGGTTCAGCTTCGTGTAGGCGTCGTACACCCCGCGCGAGATGTGCCTCTCGTCGTCGCCGTCCGTCAGGACGTGCTGGCCGCGCTTGCCCATGACGATCGCGGTGCCGGTGTCCTGGCACATCGGCAGGACGCCGCCGGACGCGATGCCCGCGTTCTTCAGCAGGTCCAGCGCGACGAACCGGTCGTTGGGGGACGCCTCGGGGTCGTCCAGGATCCGGCGGAGCTGCGCCAGGTGCGCCGGACGCAGCAGGTGGGCGATGTCGCGCATGGCCGTCTCGGTGAGCAGCCGCAGGGCCTCCGGCTCGACCTGCAGGAACGTCCGCCCGTTCGCTTCGAACGTCGAGACCCCGTCGGAGGTCAGGAGCCGGTAGTCGGTCTCGTCCGGGCCGAGCGGAAGCAGGTCGGTGTGGGAGAAGTCAGGCATCTCAGGCAGATCCTCGCGCGATTCCGATGGGGGCCGCCTCACAGGTTACGGGCTCGGCGGGCGCGGGCCCACGGGGGGCGACCCGGGCGCGCAGGCCCACCGCGACGCCCGCGGCGACCAGGACGGCGCCCGCCAGATCGGCCGGTCCCGGCCGGTCGAGGCCGAGCGCGACGGTCGTGACCACCGCGCTGATCGGGATCAGGCCCGCGCACAGCCCGGCGCGGTCCGCCCCGAGCCGCCCGATCGCGTCGTACCAGAGCAGGAACGCGATCGTGGTGACGACGATCGACAGGTAGGCGAAGCCGGCCAGCTCGCCGGCCGTCGGGACGCGCAGCAGCGCCGTCCCGTCCGCGACCAGGCCGGCCGCCAGCAGCATCGGGACGGCCAGCGCGGCGGAGTAGGCGGAGACCCGCAGCGGTCCGAGGCGCGGCAGCAGCGGCACGGCCAGCAGCGAGAAGCCCACCTCGCCGCCGAGGGCGCCGAGCGAGAGCAGCAGCCCGCGGACGCCACCGCCCCCGAAGCCGTTCGCGAGCGCGGCCCCCGCCGCCACCACGCAGGCCGCCGCGATGATCGCCGGGGCGGGGCGGCGGCCGTCCAGCAGCGGCCCGACCACCGCCAGCACGATCGGGACCGTCGCGATCACCGTGCCGACGGTGGCCGGGCTGGTGTCCCGGGTGGCCAGCACGATGCAGACGTTGAACGCCACCAGTCCGGTCCCCGCCAGGGCCGTCAGCAGCAGCCAGTCGCGGGCGGAGGGGCGGCGGGCGGGCCCTCCGGCGAGGCGCGCCACGACGAGCAGGACCAGCGCGGCCGCGGCGTACCGGACCGCCTGGCCGCCGAAGACGGGATAGCCGGAGATGGTCGCCGAGACGGCCGTCAGCGTGCCGACGAGGGACATCGCGGCCCCGGCCCCCGCCATGCCGCGCCTGTGGGAGGTGTTCATGGACCGAACGCTAGGGCGCGGTTGGTCCATGGGACAGAGCCAATCAATCCCCCCGAACGCGGACCAATACCCTCTCCGTGACGTCCACACCGCCCCTTGACGCTGAGAGTCATGTGACCGACCTTCATCTTTCTCTCGACCGGTCCGCCGGGCGGCTGGCCGCGCAGATCGCCGCGGGCTTCCGCGCGGCGGTGCGCTCCGGCCGGCTGACCGCCGGGACCCGGCTGCCGTCGAGCCGCGATCTGGCCCGTGACCTGGACGTCTCCCGCGGTGTCGTCGTCACCGCCTACGAGCAGCTCACCGCCGAGGGCTTCCTGATCGCCCGGCGCGGCGACGGCACCCGCATCGCGCCGCTGGCCCGCCCCGACGAGGAGATCGGGCCGCCGCCCGGGCCGCCGCCCCGCCCGGCCGAGCCACGGACGGAACCGGCCGTCCTGTACGACCTGACGCCCGGGCAGCCCGACCTCTCGGCGTTCCCCCGCGAGCGCTGGATCGCCGCCGCCCGCACCGCGCTGCGCACGCTGCCGCACGACGCGCTCGCCTACCCCGACCCGGCCGGCGTCCCGGACCTGCGGGCCGAGCTCGCGTCCTACCTCGGCCGGGTGCGCGCCGCGCACGCCGACCCCGGCCGGATCGTGATCATGAACGGGGTGGCGCAGGGCCTGTCGGGCCTGCTCGGCCAGCTGCGCTCCGACGGCCACACCGCGCTCGCCGTCGAGGACCCCACCAGCGTCCGGCAGCTGCCGATGCTGGCCGCCGCCGGGGTCCGCCTCGTCCGCGTCCCGGTGGACGAGGAGGGCCTGGACGTCGCGGCGCTCGCCCGCACCCAGGCCCGCGCCGTGCTCGTGACGCCCGCGCACCAGTACCCGACCGGCGTCGTGCTGTCCCCGGCGCGGCGCGCCGCGCTGATCGCCTGGGCGCGCGACGCGGACGGCGTCGTCCTGGAGGACGACTACGACGCCGAGTTCCGCTACGACCGCGACCCCGTCGGCTGCCTCCAGGGCGTCGACCCCGACCGGGTCGTCCTCCTCGGCTCGGTCAGCAAGTCGCTCGCCCCCGCCCTGCGCCTCGGCTGGGCCCTCGCGCCGCCGTTCCTCGCCGAGGGCCTGCGGGAGCACCGCACCAACACCGACCTCGGCGCGCCCGTCCTGGAGCAGTACGCGCTGACCGAGTTCCTGCGTGGCGGCGGCTACGACCGGCATCTGCGCACCATGCGGAGGCGGTACCGGGCCCGGCGGGACGCCCTCGCCGGCGCGCTCGCCGAGAACCTGCCCGGCGCCAGGGTTCACGGCGTCTCAGCGGGCATCCACCTCTACGTGGAACTGCCGGGCGGGTGCGACGAGGACGGAGTCGTGGAGCGCGCGGCGCGGGCCGGGGTGTCGGTCGCGGGCGCCCGCGCCATGTGGTCGCCCCGCCGCGCCGAGGAGGCGCCCCCCGCGCTCGTCCTGGGCTACGCGGGCCTCCCGGAGCCGCGCCTGGTCAAAGCCGCGCAACTGCTGGGTCAAGCGGTTGCTCACGGTGATGGAGGGTAAGAACAGCATCCCCGGTGTAGGAGGTATGCATGAGTCTGGAAGAGGCCGCGCGGCAGTTGAAGATGGCCGGCCACGACGCGCAGGTGGCCTTCGACTGTGTCGGTCTGGGCGACCTCGAACGGGCGCAGGAGCACGCCGTGACGCTCCGGGCCGCGGCCGACGCCGCCGAAGTGGCGCTCAGCCAAGCCCTGAAGGACATGTCTCCCGAGGAGGCCCAGACGGAAGGCGAGCGCGCCGTCACGGCCCTGGCCGAAGACGCGTGAGCAGTGCCTTCCCAGGGGGGCGCCCCTGGAACCCCCGGTGCGGCTGGTCGTACCCGCTACCGGAGCGACACGTCATGAACCCGCACGGGCACGGGAGCCCGGATCGTGGCGTGAGGATCGCCCGGCTCGCAACGGGGGTTCCAGGGGGTCGCCCACCTGGGAAGACACAGCGAAGCCCTTCGCGGTGGCGAAGACGACCAGGATCAGGGCCGTGGGGACGATGAACGCGATGCGCAGGCCGTGGTCGGCGCTGAGCGGGGCGATGGCCCCGACCACGGCGGCGCCGAGGACGAAGCCGACGTAGTTGAAGATGTTGACCCGGGCGACGGCGACGCCGAGACCGGTCGGGTCGACGCGTCCGGCGGCGGAGAAGGACACCGGGGCGATCACGCTCAGGCCGAGCCCGGCGACCGCGAACGCGGCGATGGCGACGGCCGCGTTGGGCGCGGCGACCACGCCGGCCATGCCGAGGACGCCGACCAGGCCGCCGATCCGCACCACCCTGACGGCCCCCGAGCGGCGGACGGCGAGGTCGGCGACGGCGCGGCTGACGACCATGGTGACCTGGTAGGCGACGTAGCCGAGCGGGGCGACCCAGTCGCTCGCGGACAGCTCGTCGTCCAGGTACTTGGCGCCGTAGCTGGAGATCGCCGAGTCGGCCAGGTAGGCGACGGCCATCGCGGCGCCCACGACCAGGATCGGGCGCCACGGGACGCTGCGCCCGGCGGCCTTCAGCTCCTCGGCGGTGGGGCCGTCCCCCTCCTCGGCGCGGTGGTAGAGGCGGCCGCCGGTGGCGAGCGAGGCGGCCACGCCGACGGCGGCGGCGATGGCGAAGCCGGTGAACAGCGACAGGTCCAGCCTGTTGGCGAGGGACGCCCACAGGCCGCCGAGGATCCCCGCGACGCTCCACACCGCGTAGAACCCGGTGATCAGGCTGATCCCGTACCGGCGCTCGACGGCGATCGCCTGGGCGTTCATCGAGGCGTCCACCGCGCCGACGAAGAGGCCGAAGGCGGCGACGGTCACGTAGAGGGCGGGGTCGTTGTCGCCGGTGAGGCCGATCAGGGCGATCGTGACGGCCACGGCGGGCTGGGAGACGCGCAGCACCGGGGCGCTGCCGAGCCGCTGGAACAGCGCGCCGGACGCGACGCTCCCCACGCCCGCGACCAGCGGCACCATGAGCAGCACCAGCGACAGCGTGGCGTCGCTGAGGTGGTGCGACTCCTGCATCTTCGGCACCTGCGTCACCAGCGAGGCGAAGCAGAGCCCCTGGACGGCGAACGCCGTGTACGCGGCGAACCGGGCCCGGCGGTCCCGGGCGGTGGTGCCCTCGCTCATGCGCCCCGACCTCTCTGGCTGCGCACCGTGAACGGACGCAATGTGAAGAAGATTCGCGTCAGCGTAGGGACAGGGGACGCCCCAGGTCAATGGGCGGGGACCGTCAGCCGATGAGGCGCCTGCGCATCCCCCGCACGGCGATGATCCACATCAGCGCGGCGAACACCACCAGCGCGCCGAGGTGGCCGAGGTCGGCGAGCGGGTGCAGGCCGAACACCGCGTCCCTGACCAGCTGCACGCAGTGGTACAGCGGGTTGAGGTGGGAGACCTTCTGCGCCCAGCCGGGCAGCGCGTCGATGGGGAAGAACGTCCCGGCGATCAGGAACAGCGGCGTCACCACACCGGTGATCACGTAGTCGAACGAGTTGATCGACGGCACCACCGACGACGTCCACATGCCGAAGAGGCCGAAGCCGAGCGCGGTGAAGAACGTCACGAACGGCACCAGCAGCATCCCGGGGGACGGGTCGAGGCCGAAGAACAGCGCCACGACGAGCGGGGTGCACGAGTACACCGCCGACTTGGCCGCGATCCACAGCGCCTCGCCCGTCACGAGCTCGTGCACGTCCACGGGCGCGGCGAGCATCGCGTCGTAGGTGTGCTGGAACACCCGCCTGATGTAGCCGTTGAACATCCCCGGGAACACCGAGGTGAACAGCGCCGCGGTCCCGACGACGCCGGTCGCGACGAAGTCCAGGTACCGGTAGTCGCCGATCACCGCGACCATCGAGCCGAACCCGTAGCCGAAGGCCAGCAGGAAGAACGTCGGCTCCACCATCGAGGCGAACGACTGCGACTTCCAGTACCGCTTGTAGAGGGCCAGCTCGTGGCGCCAGATCCCCCGGACCGGCGCCGCCTCGAACCGCCGCAGACGCGGCGCCCGCTCCGCCGTCGCCGCTTCCGCCTGGACGGTCACTCCACACGCTCCCCGGTCAGCACCACGAACACGTCTTCGAGGTTGGAGGCCCGGCGGACGCCGTCCGGGCCGAGTTCGTCCTCCAGTGAGGGCGCGATGGTCTCGGCCTTCAGCACCGACACCGAGGGGCCGGTGCGGCGCGTCGGCAGCCCGGCCGCCCGCGCGACCCGCTCCACCTCCGTCAGCCGGTCCGGCGGCCCGTAGTGCTCGACGACCCGCTCGCCCGCGTACTCGGCCACCAGCGCCGACGGCGTGCCCCGCGCGATGACCCTGCCGTGCGACATCAGCGCGCACTCGTCGGCGAGGCGCTCGGCCTCCTCGATGTAGTGCGTCGACATCAGCACGGTCGTGCCGCCGGCGCGCAGCCCGTCGATCAGGCCCCAAAGCTCGGCCCGCACCTGCGGGTCGAGGCCCACGGTCGGCTCGTCCAGCAGGACGAGCGCGGGGCGGTGCACGAGCCCGCGGGCGATCAGCAGCCGCCGCCGCATTCCCCCGGACAGGCCGTCCACCCTGGTCAGCTGCCGCTCGGTGAGGTGCGCGATCGCCAGCGCGGCGTCCACCGCCTCGCGCCGCGCCTTGCGCGGCACCCGGTACAGGTGCGCGAACACCTCCAGGTTCTCGCGCGCGGTGAGCTCCTCGTCGAGGTTGTCCTGCTGGGGGACGACGCCCATCGCCGCCCGCGCGCGCTTGGACTCCCGGGGCACGTCGAAGCCGAGCACGCGGATCGTGCCCTCGTCGGCGACCGCCTGCGCGGTCAGCATCTTCATCGTGGTCGACTTGCCGGCGCCGTTCGGGCCCAGCAGCCCCAGGCAGATGCCGGAGGGGACGTCGAGGTCGAGCCCGTCCACGGCGGTGAAGCCGCCGAACCGCTTCACGACGCCGCGGAGGCTGATCGCCGCCGTGCCGGTGCCCTCGTGGGCAGGCGCGATCTCGGCACGATGCAAGGTCATACCCCTCACACTAGGTAAGGGAGGGACGAATCCCCACCCGTTTTCCCGCGGGGCCGTCCCCGCCGGGGGATACCCTCTTCCCTGTGGACCTCCCCCATCGCCCGGCGGCCGAGAAGGTCACCAACGTGCGCGACCTGCGCGCGTCCGACGCCGACCGGGAACGCGTCGCCGCCGTCCTGGGCGAGGCCCTCGCGGACGGGCGGCTCACCATCGAGGAGCACTCCGAGCGCGTTTCCCGCGCCTACGCCGCCCGCACCCTGGGCGAGCTGACGGGGCTCACCGGCGACCTCAGCCCCGAGGAGGCGCAGCCCATCCTCGTGGACGACCGCCCGGTCTCGGTCTTCTTCGGCCGCACCCGGCGGGACGGGCGCTGGGTCGTCCCGGTCAAGCTCCCGCTCCTGGCCCTGTTCGGGACGGTCGAGCTCGACCTGCGCGAGGCCGTCCTGCAGCGCCGGCACATCGTCGTCGACTCGCTGGTGCTCGGCGGCCGCATCCGGCTGCTGGTCCCCGAGGGCGTCCGCGTGGACGTCACGGGGCGCACCATCCTCAGCACCCGCGACCTGCGGGCCCGTCCCGCGGCCGAGGGCCCGACCATCGAGGTGGGAGGCACGCTGATCTTCGGGTCGGTGCGGGCGCGGGCCCCGAAGCCCTCGCTGCGCAGCCGCGTCCGCAACCGCCTCACCCGCGGCCGGTAGGCCCGCGGGGCCCGCCGCCCTACACCGCCGTGTCGAAGTTGATCGCGCTGTAGGCGCGCAGCTTGCTCAGCTGGTGCTCGCTGGAGATCGTCCGGATGGTGCCGCTGCGCGACCGCATGACCAGCGAGTGCGTGACCGCCGTGCCCTTGCTGTAGCGGACGCCGTCGACCAGCTCGCCGTCGGTGATGCCGGTCGCGGCGAAGAACACGTCGTCGGAGGTCACCAGGTCGTCGGTGGTGAGCACCCGGCCCGGCTCGTGGCCCGCGTCGGCGGCCTTCCGCCGCTCCTCGTCGTCCTGCGGCCACAGCCGGCCCTGGATCACCCCGCCGAGCGCCTTGATCGCGCACGCGGCGATGATGCCCTCCGGGGTGCCGCCGATGCCGAGCAGCAGGTCGACGCCGGTGCCCGGCCGGGACGCCATGATCGCGCCGGCCACGTCGCCGTCCAGGATGAACTTGATCCGCGCCCCGGCCTCCCGGACCTCCTTGACGATGCCCTCGTGCCGCGGCCGGTCCAGGATGCACACCGTCACGTCGTGCGGCGAGGAGCCCTTGGCGCGGGCGATCGCGCGGATGTTGTCGGCGATCGGGCGCTCGATGTCGACGACGTCGGCCGCCTCCGGGCCGGTCACCAGCTTCTCCATGTAGAACACCGCCGACGGGTCGAACATCGACCCGCGCGGCGCCACCGACAGCACCGCGATCGCGTTGTTCATGCCGAGCGCGGTCAGCCGGGTGCCGTCCACCGGGTCGACGGCGACGTCGCACTCGGCGCCGGAGCCGTCCCCGACCTCCTCGCCGTTGTACAGCATCGGCGCGTTGTCCTTCTCGCCCTCGCCGATCACGACGACGCCCCGCATGGACACGGTGTTGATCAGCTGGCGCATCGCGTTCACGGCGGCCCCGTCGGCGCCGTTCTTGTCCCCCCGGCCGACCCAGCGCGCGGCGGCCATGGCGGCGGCCTCGGTCACCCGGACCAGCTCCATCGCGAGGTTGCGGTCCGGAGCCGACGGCTCGGTGGTGAGGGGGGAGGAAACGGTGGTCTCTTCGGACATGGCGGGGCAGCCCCTTCGGTCGGTGGTGCCTCGGATTCTCCGTGGACCGGATGGCAGGCCACAAATTGGACCAGACCAGCCGGGCCGCGGGCCTTCCGGGCACGGGGTCGATCAGGTGTCCTGGCGCGGGCGGAACGAGCACCGGAAACCACCACGGCACGGACAAGGGATCGTTTCCCCCTGGGAGAGGGCGTAATCTCAGGCGTCATGAGCAGCGACATCGACGTCCCGTCCGGCGGGGTGACCCAGAACGGGGGCGCGCGGCCCGCGGACGGCCCCGCGCGGACCTCCGACCGCGGGGCCGCCACCCGCGGCGCCCTGCTGGCCGCGGCCAGAGACGTCTTCTGCCAGTCCGGCTTCGCCCAGGCCGCGGTGACCGACATCGTCGCCAAGGCCGGCGCCAGCGTGGGGAGCCTCTACCACCACTTCAACGGCAAGGCGGACCTCTACCTGACGCTGTTCGAGGACTTCCAGGGACGCCAGCAGGAGCGCACCCGCGAGGCGATCAGCGCCGTCCGCGAGGCCGGCGAGAAGGACCCCATGCGGCAGTTCATCGCCGGCGCGGGCGCCTACCTCAACGGCTGCCTGGACGAGCGGGACGTCGCCCGGCTGTTCATCTCCGGCGACGGGCCTCCCGGGTTCGACCGGGTCATGCGCCAGCGCCTGAACAAGTGGGCCCGCCGCAACGCCGCCCTGTTCCACACCGCCGACGGCGGCGTCGACGAGGCCCTGGTCACGGTGCTGACGGGCGCGATGGCGGGCGCGGTCTCGGAGATCTCGCTGCTGGACGACGAGGACGCCGCCCGCCGCCTGGCCGACAAGATCATGGTCATCGTCGGCACGATCCGCAACCCCGGTACGGAGCAGCGCTGAGGGTGGGGGATCCTGGAGGGGTGACCGACAAGACCCCATCCTCCGCCCCGGAAACCGAGCAGGCGGGACCCGCGCCGGACGCGCCCGCCGGCGGGCCCGAGACGGACGCCGCGCGGGAACGGCCCGAGCCGGCGGCCCCCACGGGACGGCCCGTGGTCGAGGTGAGCCCCGGCGTGTACAAGCGGCTGACCACGGGGCTCGGCGGCTTCGCCATGGCGATGGGCGCCTGCCTGCTGCTCGTGCTGGCGATCTACGTCGTCACGCCGCGCAGCGACGAGGAGGTCCTGCCGACCGTCGACTACAGCTCGCAGCTGTGGGCGATGCGCAACGACGCGCCCTACACCGTCCACGCGCCCGAGGGGCTGCCCCCCACCTGGCGTCCCAACAGCTCGCGGGTGAACGGCCTGGACGCCGACGGCAAGGGCCCCGTCGCCTGGCACCTGGGGTTCGTGACGCCCAGCGACGAGTACGCGGCGCTGGAGCAGAGCAACGAGAAGGCCTCGCAGTACGTCCCGCGCATGGCCAACAGCAGCCGGCCGGTCGGGACGCAGCAGGTGAACGGCGTCACCTGGACCAAGTACTACCGCAAGGACAAGAAGGCCAACTCCCTCGCCCGGACGCTTCCGGACGGGGTCAGCATCGTGGTCACCGGCACCGCCTCCTACGCGGAGCTGGCCGTCCTGGCCGGGTCGCTCAAGGAGCAGTCGAAGAACGGCGGCCCGGCCCCTTCGGCGACGGCCACGCCGGCCTCCTGAGCCTCGGCGCGGGCCGCGCGCCGCCTCAGAACGGGGCGGCCGCGTCGCCGCCGTCCGGCCGCTCGAGCGCCGCGGCCAGCCGGGCGCGGGCGCCCTCCAGCCACTCCTCGCAGACGGCGGCGAGCCTCTCGCCCCGCTCCCACAGGCCGAGCGACTCCTCCAGCGTCAGGCCGCCCGCCTCCAGCCGCTTGACGACGTCGGCCAGCTCGTCCCGCGCCTGCTCGTACGACGGCTTCTCGGCCGTCCCGTTCTCGTCAGCCACCGGCCCACCCTCTCATCCCCCGGGGGACGTCCCGTTCCCCGGGCGGCGACTCGCGGTTCATTCCCGGCCGGTCACGCTCACGCCGAGGCGCCCGTCGGCGAGCCGCACGTGCAGGCGCTCGCCGTCCTTGACCGACGCCGACTCCCGCACCACCGACGCGTCCTCCCGCTGGACGATCGCGTAGCCGCGCTCCAGCGTCGCGGCGGGGGAGAGGGCGACCAGCCGGGCGCGGGTGTGCCCGAGCTCGTCCCCGGCCCGGTCCAGCGCCGCCGACAGGCACCGGCGCGCCCGGTCGCGCAGCGCCGCGACCTGCTCGGACTGCCGCTCGATCTCCCGCACCGGGTCGGCCAGCGCGGGCCGTGAGCGCACCGAGCGCAGCCACGCCAGCTCGCGCTCCACCGCGCCGGACAGGCACCGCCGCCCGCGGTCGCGCAGCTGCCGGACGAGCTGGAGCTGCTCGCGCACGTCCGGCACGGCCCTCTTCGCGGCGTCGGTCGGGGTGGAGGCCCGGACGTCGGCGACCAGGTCCAGGAGCGGGCTGTCCTGCTCGTGCCCGATCGCGCTCACGACGGGCGTGCGGGCGGCGTGGACCGCGCGGACGAGGGCCTCGTCGGAGAACGGCAGCAGGTCCTCCATCGCCCCGCCGCCGCGCGCGATGATGATCACGTCGATCTCGGGATCGGCGTCCAGCGCGCGCAGCGCCTCCATCACCTCGCCGACCGCGTACGAGCCCTGCACCGCGGTGTTCTCCACCCGGAACGCCACCGCCGGCCACCGCCGCCGCGCGTTCTCCAGGACGTCGTGCTCGGCGTCGGAGTCTCGCCCGCAGATCAGCCCGATCCGGCCGGGCAGGAAGGGCAGCGGGCGCTTGCGCTCGGGCCGGAACAGCCCCTCGGAGGCCAGTACCCGCTTGAGCCGCTCCAGCCGGGCCAGCAGCTCGCCGACGCCGACCGGCCTGATCTCCAGCACGCTGAGCGAGAACGTCCCGCGGTTGATCCAGAAGTCGGGCTTGGCGTGCACGACGACGCGGGCCCCGTCGGTGACCGCGGGCCCGGCGGCCTCGAACACCGCGCGCGGGCCGACCACCCGCACCGACATGTTCGCCACCGGGTCGCGCAGCGTCATGTAGACCGTGCCGCCGCGGGCGTTGAGGTCGGTGATCTGCCCCTCCACCCAGATGCGGCCGAGCCTGCCGATCCACCCGCTCACCGCCTGAAGCACGGTGCGAACCGGAACCGGGGATTCGGCCGTGGTCTCCATCGCCATGCAGGCAGCCTACGGCGCGGCCCGCGCCCCCCGAGCCGCGCGCCGCCGGTCCCGGCAGAATCCGTGTGACCGAAGAGACATGCCGTCGAGGCGTCAATCTTAGCCAAGCTAACTTAGACTGACTAAGTAATTTCGAGGAGAAACCGTGACCGCATCCGAACGCGAGCTCGCCGAGCAGCTCAACCGGCGCCTGCGCCACGTGGTGCTGATGCTCCGTCAGGTCAGCGCCGACCAGCCGATCACCAGCCAGCAGCTGTCCGTGCTCGGCTCCCTGGAGCACGGGCCGCGGCGGATGACCGAGCTGGCCGCCGAGCACGGCGTCCGGCTGCCGACCATGACGGCGCAGATCAACCGGCTCGAACGCGACGGGCTCGTCGCGCGCGGCCGGAGCGGCGCCGACGCCCGCGTCGTCACCGCCCGGCTCACCGGGGCGGGACGCGACCGGCTGGCCGCCGGGCGCGAGCGCCGGATCGGCTTCCTCGCCGAGCGGTTCGCGGAGCTGACGGACGAGGAGCGCGCGGCGGTCGCCGCGGCGCTGCCCGCCCTCGACAAGCTCTTCGGCGCACCCTGAACCAGCACACGGAGGTACCCATGCACGCGAAGCCCTCGGCGACCCCGAAGGGCGGCGGCATCCTCAGGCAGCCGACGTCGGTGTGGGCGACCGCCTTCGCCGCGGTCGTCGCCTTCATGGGCATCGGCCTCGTCGACCCGATCCTGCCCGCGATCGCGAAGAACCTGGACGCCTCGGCGAGCCAGGTGTCCCTGCTGTTCACCAGCTACTTCCTGATCACCGCGGTGGCGATGCTGGTCACCGGCTGGGTGTCCAGCCGGATCGGCGGGAAGAGGACGCTGCTCATCGGCCTCGCGCTCGTCGTAACGTTCGCCGCCCTCGCCGGGACGTCCGGGACCGTCGGGCAGCTCGTCGGATTCCGCGCCGGCTGGGGCCTCGGCAACGCCCTGTTCGTCGCCACGGCGCTCGCCGTCATCGTGGGCGCGGCCTCGGGCGGGGCCGAGTCGGCGATCATCCTGTACGAGGCGGCGCTCGGCATCGGCATCTCGCTCGGCCCGCTCGCCGGCGCCCTGCTCGGCGACATGAACTGGCGGTTCCCCTTCTTCGGCACCGCCGCGCTCATGGCGGTCGGCTTCCTCCTGATCGTCACGCTGCTCAGGCCCACGCCGAAGCCCGCCGAGAAGACCCGCCTGAGCGCGCCGATCCGGGCCCTCGCGCACGGCGGCCTGTCCACCACCGCGTTCACCGCGCTGTTCTACAACTACGCGTTCTTCACCGTCCTGGCCTTCACCCCGTTCGTCCTCGGGATGAGCGCGCACGGCATCGGCCTGGTGTTCTTCGGCTGGGGCGTGATGGTCGCGCTGGCGTCGGTGTTCGGCGCGCCCCTGCTGCAGCGGCGCGTCGGGACCGTCCGGGTCATGCACCTCGCGCTGGCGCTGCTGATCGTGTTCCAGCTCGGGCTGGCGTTCCTCGGGCACGACGGGATCATCGTCTGCACCGTCCTGTCCGGCATCCCGATCGGGCTGAACAACACCGCGTTCACCGAGGCCGCCATGGAGGTCTCCGACAGCCCGCGGCCCGTCGCGTCCGCCGGGTACAACTTCGTCCGCTGGATGGGCGGCGCCCTCGCCCCGTACATCGCGACGAAGCTCGCGGAGGAGGTCGACGCGAGCCTGCCGTACTTGGTCGGCGCGGCCTGCTGCGCCGTCGCGATCGGCATCCTCGCGGTGCGCCGCCGCCACCTGGAGCCGCTGGAGCGGGTCGACGCCGACCACGCGTTCCAGGACGCCCCCGCGGCGGCCTGACCCTGCGACGACGGAAGCCCCCGGGCGCTCCCGGGGGCTTCCGTCGTGTCGTACCGCTCGGCCTGCGGCGGCTCAGGTGAGGCCGTTGAGCTTGGCGATGCGGCGCTCGTACATGCGGATGACGTCCTCACGACCGGCGTGCTTGCGCTCGTACTCGCGCAGGAGCTTCACCTGGTCGGCGGACAGGCCGCGAAGGCGGGCCCGCAGCTGCGGCAGCGTGGCGCTGTCGTAGTCGGGCACCGGCAGATCCTCGGCGATGTGCGCGGCCTCCGCCTGCGCGGCGGGCTTGGCCTCCGGCTTCGGCTCGAAGGCGGCCTCGTCGGCCTTCTTCCCGGCCTTCGCCGCCGGAGCCTTCTTCTCCGGCGCCTTGCCCTCCGGAGCCTGGGCCGCCTTGGGCTTGGCGGGCGACGCCTTGGGCTTGGGCTTGGCGGGCGCGGGCTCGGCGGGCGCGGGCTCGGCGGCCTTCGGGCTCGGGGCGGGCTCGGCCTGCGGCGCGGGCTCCGGCTTCGGCTCGGACGGCACCGGCTTCGGCGCGGGCTCGGCCACCGGAGCGGCCCCGCCCTCGGCCTTGGCGTGGTCCCGGCCCAGCGCCCCCGGCCTGGCGGGCTTCGGCGGCGGTCCCGGACGGGCGTGCCCGGGCTTGCGGGCCGCCCCGGCGCCGGGCTTGCCGACCGAGATCTCCTCGGTGGCCGCCGACCGCGCGGCGGCCGTCCTGGTGCGGCGCGCGGGCTCGGGCGCGAGCTCGGCCTCGGGCTCCTCACCGCGGACGCGCTCGGCGACCAGCCCGACGACCTTCCCGGCCGTGTGCTGGACGTCGTCGCGCAGCCGCAGGGCCACCGGCTTCACACCGCCGCCCTCGGTGATCTCCTTGTAGTCCCGGGTCACCCGGTCGCTGAGCAGCAGAGCCCGGCCGACGCCGAACATGGCCAGCCGGACGGCGTGCAGCGGCAGATCCCGGACCTGCTCGCCCACCGTTTCGCGGACCTGCTCACTGAGGCGGCGCGGCGATTTCCTCATCGGACATTCCTCTTCCTGCCTCGTCTCCGTCCCCCCTCACTCTGCCCCATCGGTGCGACCCTGGTCACGCGGGGTGAATGGAATTCTGGCAAAGCGTGCCGTGGAGTCGGTCACAGCCCGGCTCCTCGTACGATGGAGCCATGACCTCCACCCAGCGCCGTGTCCTGCTCGCCAAGCCGCGTGGTTACTGCGCGGGCGTCGACCGGGCCGTGCAAGCGGTCGAGATCGCCCTGGAGAAGTACGGGGCCCCGATCTACGTCCGCAAGCAGATCGTCCACAACGTGCACGTCGTGAAGACGCTGGAGGAGCGTGGCGCGATCTTCGTGGACGAGACCGAGGAGGTCCCCGAGGGCTCCATCGTGGTGTTCTCCGCCCACGGCGTGGCGCCCGTCGTGCACGAGGAGGCCAGGGGCCTGTCCCTGCGCACCATCGACGCGACGTGCCCGCTGGTGACCAAGGTCCACAAGGAGGCCGTCCGGTTCGCCGCCGACGACTACGACATCCTGCTGATCGGCCACGAGGGCCACGAGGAGGTCATCGGCACCACCGGCGAGGCGCCCGACCACATCCACCTCGTCGACGGCCCCGACGACGTCGCCAACGTGACCGTCCGCGACCCCGAGAAGGTGGCGTGGCTGTCGCAGACCACGCTGTCGGTCGACGAGACCGTCGCCACCGTCGAGAAGCTCCGCGAGCGGTTCCCCAAGCTGATGGACCCCCCGTCCGACGACATCTGCTACGCCACCCAGAACCGGCAGGTCGCGGTGAAGGAGATGGCGGCGGAGGCGCAGCTCGTCATCGTGGTGGGGTCGACCAACTCCTCCAACTCCGTCCGCCTGGTCGAGGTCGCCAAG
Organism: Actinomadura sp. NPDC000929; assembly: GCF_040492065.1. Taxonomy (NCBI): domain Bacteria; kingdom Bacillati; phylum Actinomycetota; class Actinomycetes; order Streptosporangiales; family Thermomonosporaceae; genus Actinomadura; species Actinomadura sp. NPDC000929. The sequence goes on from NZ_JBEUPA010000105.1 coordinate 25,665, forward strand.
GAGCACGGCGCCGACGACGCCCACCTCGTCGACTACGCCGAGCAGATCGACCCGGCCTGGCTGGAGGGCGTCACCACGGTCGGCGTCACGAGCGGCGCGTCCGTCCCGGACGAGCTGGTCCAGGAGGTCCTCGCCTGGCTCGCCGAGCGCGGCTACGGCGAGGCCGAGGAGATCGAGTCCGTCGAGGAGAGGATGCGCTTCTCCCTGCCGAAGGAGCTCCGCAAGGACCTGCGCATCACGCCGGTCTAACCCGCGGCCCCGGAGGGCGGCCGGTCGCCGCGGGCGTGGCGGCCCTCCTTGGGCGTGCCGGGGGACTCGTCCCACCGGACGGGGTTCTCGTTCTCCTCCTTCTCGAAGAGGCGGACCCCGACCAGCTTGTCGTGCAGCTCCCGGGCGTTCGTCAGCACGCCGCGCGCCAGGCAGATCACGACCACGAGCAGCGTGCCGAAGAACAGCCACGGCGCGGTGGCCGCGAGCGCGGTGAAGACGCCCACCGTGACGCCGCGCAGCAGCGAGCCGTCGCCGAGCGTGGTGACGAGCACGACCGTGAGCGTGGCGGCGAGGAACACCAGCGGCGGGCTGACGACGAGCGTGAGCAGGTCGGCGGGACGGGTCGCGAACGCGGCGAGCGCGCAGCCGATCGCGAACCCCGCGCCGGCCAGCAGCGGCACGCCGAACCACCGCGACAGCAGCCCGCACAGCACCCCGGCGGCGAACATGACGACGATGCCGCCGCGCCCGGTGAGCGTGATCGGGCCGGCCGACTCCGAGCGCGGCGGGCCGCCGCGCCGGCGCCGCGACGGGCCCTCAGGGGAGGCCGAGGAGCCTCCCGGCGCGTCGCGTACCGTCGATGAACTCATCGCCACCTCTTCCCCGTGGGAGGCGGGCCTCCCACACGCCCCGGCCCGCTCCGCTCCCGGACGTCCCGCGGATCGCCCTGCTCGGGGACGCGCCCGCCGAGACCCGCCGCTCCCGCGGCGGGGCCGCGCCGGGAACGGTCCCTTTCTGGGAGATGGTCCTCGTCGTCGAGAAGTTCGTCGTCCGCGGTCAGTTCGGCCGCGGACAGAGCGCGGGGGCTCTCCTCGACAGGATGAGGGCTTTCCAGGCCCTCGTCCACCACCCCGAGCTCGTTCAGCTTGCGCGCGCTGACCAGAACGCGGGTCTCCAGGGACCCGACGGTCCGGTTGTAGGTCTTGACGGCGCCGGTCAGCGCCCGGCCGAGCTCGTCGACGTGCTGCCCCATCGTGCCCAGCCGCTCGTACAGCTCCTTGCCCAGCTCGAAGACCGCGCGGGCGTTGTGCGAGAGGGCGGCCTGCTGCCACGCGTAGGACGCCGTCCGCAGCATCGTGACGAGGGTCGTCGGCGTGGCGATGTGCACGCGCCGCCTCATCGCGTACTCCAGCAGGCCGGGGTCGCGGTCGAGGGCGGGCGCCAGGAAGGCCTCGCCCGGGATGAACAGCACGACGAACTCCGGCGCCGGGCTGAACGCCTGCCAGTACGACTTGGCCGACAGGCGGTCGACATGGTCGCGCAGGTGCCGCGCGTGCGCGTCGAGCCGCACCGGGTCGCCGCTCTCCGCCGCCTGGAGGTAGGCGGCCAGCGAGACCTTGGAGTCGACCACGATGCTCTTGCCGCCGGCCAGCCGCACCACCATGTCGGGACGGACCGCGCCGTCGGCGGTCACCGCGCCGGCCTGCTCGTCGAAGTCGCAGTGGTGCGCCATCCCGGCCAGCTCCACCACGCGGCGGAGCTGGAGCTCGCCCCAGCGGCCCCTGGCCTCGGGCCGCTGCAGCGCCCGCACGAGCGACTGCGTCTCCCGCCGGAGCTGGTCGGAGCTCTGCCGGACGAAGTCGACCTGCTTGGCCAGCATGGCGTGCGACTCGCGCCGGCCCGTCTCCACCTCGCGGAGCTGCTCCTCCACCTTGGCGAGCGTCTCCCTGAGCGGCGCCACCAGGTGCTCGACGGCCTGCTGCCGCCGCTGCAGGTCACCGGCCGCCTCGGCGCCCGCCGCCTTGAACCGCGCGTCCGCCAGCTCCAGGAACCGCTGGTTGCTGGCGTCCAGGGCCTTGGCCGACAGGTTCTCGAAGTGCTCGGCCATCCGCCCCTCGGCGTAGGCGAGCTTCTCCTCGGCCGCGCGCGCCCGCGCGATCAGCGCCCCCTGCCGGCTCGTCGCGAGCGCGTACCCGGCGACGGCGCCGAAGACGGCGCCGACGAGGAGTCCGGCGAACAGCGCGAGGTCCATCCGCTCATCGTGACAGCGCGCCCGCGATCGGCGACCGCGACGCGCCGGGAGCCCCCGCGTCACCGGACATTTGGCCCAGTGTTCACCGGGGGGAGGCCCCACGGAGGTTCCGGGCAGCCCGAGGGGTCCGCGAGCGCCCATAAACTTGACGGCCGTGAGCCTCTCCATCGGAATCGTCGGGCTGCCCAACGTCGGCAAGTCGACGCTCTTCAACGCGCTGACCAAGAACGACGCGCTGGCCGCCAACTACCCGTTCGCGACCATCGACCCCAACGTCGGCGTGGTCGGGGTGCCCGACCCGCGGCTGACCGTCCTCGCCGAGCTGTTCGGCTCGCAGAAGGTCATCCCGGCGACGATGGAGTTCGTCGACATCGCGGGCATCGTCAAGGGCGCCTCGGAAGGGCAGGGGCTCGGCAACAAGTTCCTCGCCAACATCCGGGAGACCAACGCGATCTGCCAGGTCATCCGGGCGTTCGAGGACCCGGACGTCACGCACGTGGACGGCGACGTCGCCCCGTCCCGCGACATCGAGACGATCAACACCGAGCTGATCCTGGCCGACCTCCAGACGATCGAGAAGGCGCTGCCGCGCCTCGACAAGGAGGCCCGGACCAAGAAGGACAAGGACAAGCTCGCCGTCGTCGACGCCGTCAACGCCGCGCAGAAGCTCCTGAACGACGGCGTCACGCTGTTCGCGGGGGCCGAGCAGGCCGGGATCGACCTGGAGCTCCTGCGCGAGCTGCACCTGCTCACCGCCAAGCCGTTCCTCTACGTCTTCAACCTGGACGAGAGCGAGCTGACCGACGAGGCCCTGCGCGAGCGCCTGCGCACCCTCGTCGCCCCCGCCGAGGCGATCTTCCTGGACGCCAAGATCGAGGCGGAGCTGATCGAGCTGCCCGACGACGAGGCGCTCGAACTGCTCCAGGGCATGGGGCAGGAGGAGTCCGGCCTGTCGCAGCTCGTCCGCATCGGGTTCGCCACCCTCGGCCTCCAGACCTACCTGACGGCGGGGCCCAAGGAGTCGCGCGCCTGGACGATCCCCAAGGGCGCCACCGCGCCGGAGGCCGCGGGCGTCATCCACACCGACTTCCAGCGCGGCTTCATCAAGGCCGAGATCGTCTCCTTCGACGACCTGACCGCCGCGGGCTCGATGGCCGCCGCGCGCACCGCCGGCAAGGTGCGCATGGAGGGCAAGGACTACGTCATGCAGGACGGCGACGTCGTGGAGTTCCGCTTCAACGTCTGACCGCGCCCGGCGGGGCCGCGACCGGTGTGATTTTGGCGACACGCGGTGCCGGTGCGGCGGACGTGCCGGATGAGCTGGCCGTTTTGGTGCAAGGTGTCGCATTTTCGACTTCATGTCGGTTATTTCGGCGGGAACGGATTGCGGGCGCCGTCGCCATCCCGTGACCAAGCGACGTCGAAAGCATCCCGCTTGTCCGCTGACGAGGCTTGCGCACCGTTCGGAGCCCCAGGTAGGAGAACGTCACCGTTTGGCAATCCTCCCCGTTCCTGCTGAGGTGGATTGCATTATCCGCAACCGCGTGCCGGGGCTGTGTTTCGCTGGGATGCGCTGGAACAATTGACGCCCGTGGTTACCCTGGGCCCGAGGTGGGTTCGGAAAAGCCACCGGACATGACCAGGCAACAGGACCGCGCCGACCGGGGGCGAGGCGCGAGCGGAGGCAGGATGGCTCGCAGGTCGGCCGTGGGACGCGGCCGTGACACCGCCGTAGTCGAGGAGACCGCGGCGCCCGGCCGGGCGCTCGCGGCGTCCGCCGACCCGTGGGACCTGCCCGAGCGCGGCCGCCGGGGGTCCGGCGGCGGCTCGCGCGGCGGCGGCCGCTGGGGCGGATCCGGCGGGCGCTGGTGGGTCTGGGTCGGCCGCGCCGTGCTGTGGGCCCTCATCCTCGTCATCCTCGTCAACGGCATCCGCGCCCCGTTCGAGCGCTTCACCGCCGACGACACGCCCAGCGCGGGCGGCACCGAGTCCAAGGCCCCGAAGGGCGCCGGGTTCCCCACCAGCGCCGCGGGCGCGTTCGCCCTCCAGTTCGCCAACGTCTACCTCAACTTCGACCAGAAGACCGCGCCCGCCCGCGAGGCGCAGCTGCGGACCTTCCTGCCCGACGGCGCCGACGCCCAGTACGGCTGGAACGGCGTCGGCAAGATGCAGGTGCAGTCCGTCCAGGTCGCCGGCGTCGACGCCCGCGACGCCAGCAACGCCACCGTGATTCTCCTGGCACGGACCGCCGACCGCTGGCTCCGCCTCGCCGTCCCGGTGTACGCCGACCGGAGCGGCTCGCTGGTCGTCTCCGCCCGTCCCGCCCTGCTGCCCCCTCCGACCAAGGCGCAGCTTCCAGGGGACGGGGTCCAGGACCGCGACACCGCGCTCGAAACCGAACTCCAGCCCTTCCTCAGCACCTTCTTCACGGAGTACGCGAACGGCAACCAGGCGGCCCTGTCCCGGTTCTCCAACGGGACGACCATCGCGGGCCTGGCCAAGACCGTCGTCTTCGTCCAGGTCAAGGAGGTCGTCGCGCCGAAGGGCCCCGGAGGCTCGCGCACCGTCACCGCGACCGTGGTGTGGCAGCCCGCCGGCGGCGGCGGCGGTGAGCTCGAGCAGAGCTACCAGCTCGCCATGGTGAAGAAGGGAACGACCTGGCTCGTCCAGGACATTCGTGGCACCACGCAACCGGACGCATCATGAGAGGCCGCGAAGTGATCAACACGCCCCCCGAACCGTCCGCCGGCCTCGGGAAATCCCGGCGCGCCGAACGGCCGCGCGAGATTCCCGGCCCGCCGTTCCCCGTGATCGGCGTGCCGCTTCTCCTCCGGCTCACCCGCGACCTCACGCGGTCCGCGCGATCCATCTGCCCGGCGATCGGGATCGGAGTGGTCTTCCACGTACCGAACATCATCGAGACCACGGCCTAGGCGATCGCCGGGGCCTCAGGCGTGGACGCCTGACCTCGGGCGGAGGTCGGCAGGCGGCACGGTGCTCGCGCAGTTAGGGGAGTAGGGGCGTGGATCTACCCACGTACACGAACATCTGGCGCATCGAGAAGCGGCTCTACAAGCTGTACGACCTGCGGCTTCCGATGCCGCTGCCGCTGGTCCAGATCGGCGTCTTCCTCGGCGTGTTCGTGCCGTGGATCGTGCTGCTCCGGGTCGTCGGGATCCCCTTCGCGTCCCCCTGGCACGTGCTCTACATCGTCCCGCCGGGCGTGCTCACCTGGCTGGCGACCCGCCCCGTCATCGAGGGCAAGCGGCTCACCGAGCTGCTGCTCTCGCAGGGCCGCTACCTCGCCGAGCCCCGCACCTGGTGCCGCCTCACCCCCATCCAGGAGCCCCGCGAGGTCGTCATCGTGGCCCGCGTCTGGCGGCGCACCGGGAGCCCCGCCCCCGCCGCCGCGATGGAACGCGCCGCGATCAAGACCCGCCGCCGCGCCCGCAGGCGCGCGGCCGAGCCGGAACCCGCCGCGGCGCCCGCCACGACCCCCGGCCTGGCCGCAGGAGCCGCCCGCCGACGCCCCCGAACCCCCCGA
>NZ_JBEUPA010000106.1:0-31271 GCF_040492065.1 Actinomadura sp. NPDC000929
GCGCGGCCCGCGGGCCGCGCCGGTGGCGTGCGGTCAGCGTTCGACGAGCCGCTCCGGCGCGGCGGACGGCCCCGTGACGGCGTACCGCAGCGCCGCCGGGAGCCGCGTCTCCGGGTTGGCGATGAGGCCGCCGACCTGCCCCGCGCCCGCCATCTCCTCGGCCACCGCGCCCGGGCGCACGCCGAGCACGTAGTCGGCCTCCATCGGGCTCACCGCGGTGACGCACCCGGGGGGCAGCGTCGCGTACGCGCCGAGGAAGACGCGGCTGCCCTCCGGGATCAGCGAGGCGAGCGCGCGGAGGACGATCCGCGCGGCCGGACCGGTCACGGTCACGGTCTGCATCTGCTGCAGCGCCTGCCGGATCCGGGCGAGCTGCTCGCCGCTGACGACGCCGCTGGCGACGAGGGCGTTGGTCTTCGGGACCACGCCGTTGCGCCGGCTGATCACGACGGAGTCGTTCACCTTCGACACGACGAGGCCCCGCTTCTCCCGGGAGGCCGTGATCGTCTTGACGGCCCGGCGGGACGCGGCGAGGCTCGGGAACCCCGGGATCTGGTGGATGCCGCGCGCTCCGCAGACGGTCACCTGGGTCCCGTGGACGTGCACCTCGTCGATCGTCTCGTCGCGCATCAGCTCGCCGAGCAGGTGCGTGCCGTTCAGGACGTGGTAGACCCTGCTGGCCATGGCCGGATCCCCGCCGGTGTGCCGGGTGAGGACCTCCAGCCAGAGCTCGGCCACGCGCGGGCGGAGGCTGGTGGCGATCCGCTCGGCGGTGGCCCACGCCGGGTCCGCCGCGGGCGGGGGCGGGGGCGTGGTCCCTTCCGCGGGCTCCTGCGAGGCCGGTGCGGCCTGCGGGGCGTCAGTGGTCTGCGGAGCCTCAGTGACCTGGGGGATCTGCGTGGTCTGGGGGGTCTGCGTGGTCTGGGGGACCTGCGTGGTCTGCGGTGCCTGGGCGGGGGCCGCGGCCTGGAACCCCTGCCCGGCCGTTCCGAAGGGCGTGCTGCGCGTCATCCGGTGATCTTGCGTGGACGCGGGGGTCCACGCCGGGGCGTCCGCCTTCGGAGCCGAGGGGGTCTCGGCGCTCTGCGCCGGCTCGGGGTCCTGGGGAGGCTGCTCCGCCGGCGCCTCCGCCGGCGCTTCCGGCTCCTGCTCCGGGGGCTCTGCCTGCGCCTCCGGCTTCGCGGCGGCCGGCGGCGCCTCGGCCGGCGCCCCGCCCGCCCCGGCCGCCGCCTGGTCGGCCGGTGCTCCGGCGGACGGCTGCGCCGCCGCGGGGGCGGCGCCGTTGGCGGAGTCGTCCCAGGCGGAGAACAGCGACGCCCAGTCGTCCTGCGGGCTCCGCTGGTCGGTCTCGGTCTCGGAGCCCGCGGCGGCGCCCGTGTCCGCCGGAGCGGGGGCGCCGGTCACCAGGAGCTTGTCCTGGGAGGGTTGCTCTTCCGGCCCGTCGTCCTCCTCCTGGCCGACGCCGATGGCCGCCCAGAAGTCCATTCCGGTGGCGGGCTCATTTTGCGCTGCCATATGGCCGCTTCCTTTCTCGTGAGAGGGCCGGATCAAAGATGATCACTTGGGGTCCATACCGAGGATCCTCTTCAGGAGGCCGCCCCGGTTGCCCGCCGGCTGCGCGGCCACGGCCTGGCCGAACACCGGGTCCCCGGTGACGAACTGGAGGATCTCACGGAAGGTGACGTCCAGGTCCGGGCCGATCTGCAGCGCGTTCAACCGGCGGTTGTTGGCGGCCTGCGTCCACTCCAGGTCCTCGGGGATCATGCCGACGAACCGCCAGCCGGGCATGAGGTCCATGACGTCCTCCGGGCTGCAGTCCACGTCGGCGCGGGCCCGGTTGAGGATGAGCGACAGCTTCTCGGGGTCCACGCCGCCGCTCCGGGAGTGCCGCGGCATGGTGATCGCGCTGAGCCAGGCTCGGGCGGCCTCCAGCGTCACCCGGTTGGGCTCGACCGGGACCAGGATCGCGTCCGCCTCGGGCAGGACCAGGTCGGTGAACGTCATGTGGTAGAGCTCGGCGACGGGCGTGTCGACGAACACGAAGTCGAACGCCTGCCGCAGGACCGCGATGATCCGCCGGTACAGCATCGCGTTGATCAGTGCCGGGTCGGCCATGGTGATGTCCTGCGGCCCGAGCAGCGTGAACAGGTCGGCGTCCGGGAGGTGCGCGAGATGGGCGCGCACGTTCTCGACCCTGAGCGATCCGTTCGACCGCAGCAGGTCGAGGATCGTCGGCGACTCCACGTTCAGGTACCGCGCGACGTCGGCCTGCTGGAAGTTGGTGTCGACCAGCGCCACCCTCCCGGGCCGGCCGGCCGCGTGCAGATGCCTGGCCGCGTAGACCGACAGGTTCACGGCCGTGGTGGTCTTGCCCACGCCGCCCTTGGCGGAGGCGATGGCGATGACCCGTCCGAGGGCCGGGGCGGGTTCCTCCGCCCTGACCAGCGCGGCGGCGGGCGTCTGCTGCGGCCCCGGCCATCCGTTCGAGACGGGCTGGGCCGGCATCGCGTTGTGGTCCTGCCTCGTCGCGGACTCCGGGGCCGGGGCGGGCTCGACCTGGCCTCCGGGGACGGGCTGCTGCCCCGCGAACCCCTGCTGACCCGGCGCGGCCGCCGGCCACGGCTGGGAGACGGGAGCCGGGGCGGAGGGCGCGGGCGGTTCGACGGCCTGCGGAGGCGCGGCCCCGGGCGGCTGCGCGAAGGACGGCGGCTGCGCCGGGTTCGGGTTCCAGCCGCCGGCGGAGGTCTGGCCGGTGGCGGCGGGCTGCTCGGGCGGCGCCGGCGCCGGTGGCTGCGCAGCGGGTGGCTGCGCGGCCGGGGGCTGCGCGGCCGGGGGCTGCGCGGATGGTGGTGGGGCGGTCGCGAACGGTTGGGCCACCGGCTGCCGGCCCGCGGCCGGCGGCTGGGACGCGGCCGGAGGCGGCGCCGCGGCCGGAGGCGGTGCGGCGGGCTGGGCCGGGGGCTTGCCGGCGATGCCGAACAGCGCCAGCAGGTCCGACATCTTCAGCTGCCCGCCGATGACGTGGACGCCCGGGGCGAAGGCGTCGCCGCGATCCGCGAAGTACCCGTGCACGAGCACGGTGAAGCCGCGGCCGGCGAGCCCGTTCGCCAGAACGGCCACGCCCGCGCCCGGAAGGTCCTCGACGAACCCCGGGGCGAACATGAAGGCGGCGGGGGAACCGACCCGCCCGCTCTTGGACAGGTCGCGAAGTTCCGCCGCGGAGGCGGCGTCGTACACCGCGGAGAACCGGCCGGTATCCCGCAAACTCCGGGCGACGCCCGGATCCCCCGCGACGACGAGGTTCGGCGCAATTGCCATCACTCAGTGTCCTCAGCGCTCTGGTTGTCACCCGGTCGGCGAAGCGGCCGGAATCTCTCTTAGCGACTGTGCGGACAATGACGGATGCCGCCAGCCCCGGATGCCGGACTGTCTCCCTGAGAGCCAACACGACCTGGGAGATGACAACACATGGTCAACCTGAGGGCGGCGCTCGGACGTCTCACCGGGACCAGCCGCGCAGGCCGTTCCGAGGCCGACACCGCCACCATGTGGACCACTCCTTACGCCTGGCGGACCGCCGACGGCGTCTACGTCGGCTACAACGGCGAGGTGTGGATGTACCGCACCGTGCGGTTGTCGCCGATGAAATGGGAGGACCCGGCGGAGCAGCTGTCGCTGGCGGCGCCGCTGTCCAGGCTTCTCGGCGACCTGGGCCGGACGTCCCGGCAACCCGTGGGCGGCCTGGCGACCCTGTCCAACAACCGCAACGTCCACCTGGTCTCGATCACCTGGGACGACCTGGTCACGCCGCCCAAGGAGAACACCGAGGAGCTGCGCGCCTACCAGGCCGAGGCGTTCGGCTTCCTGGCCCCCAAGCGCGTCCTGTTCGTCGGCGTGCAGCTCAGGTCGTCGCTCATGGACAAGACGTCCCGGGCCGGCAAGGGCTCGCAGGGCGGCATGGCGACGTTCCAGGCCTTGACGGATCTGGTCAAGGACTCCATGGCGGACGACGTTCCCGACCTGGCCGACTTCCGCAAGGACATGGAGCACCTCGAAGGGATCTTCAAGCGGGCGGACGCGCAGCTGCCGACCCGGCAGGAACTCGACCAGCTGGAGTCCTGGTACAACCTCGGGCGCGGGCCGGACGCGGTGATCGAGGAGATGCCGACCCGGCTCGGCGTCACCGGCATCGGCGAGCTGGAGATGGCCGCGGTCATGCGGTTCGACCAGCCGATCATGCCGTCCCCGGAGGCCCAGTGGGCGCTGGACGTGATCAGCCACCCCGGCGACGCCCCGCACGTCATCTCCATCCGGGCCGAGCTCGAACCGGCGAACCTGACGCGGGCCCGGGCCCGCCGGGCGCAGCGCCGGATCATGAACAACATGGAGGAGGAGCGCAAGACCCAGGACCTGGAGAAGGTCGAGCTGTCCCAGACCTTCCAGCAGGCCAAGGAGGTCGAGGACTACCTCGCGAACTCCAACCAGCCCATGCTGGCCAGGTGCAGCTTCGTCATGGCGCGGGAGGTGACCGACGCCACCGAGACCTACATGGAGTTCCTCGCCCAGTACTACGGGATCCAGATGAAGGCGCTGGAGCACCGCCAGATCCAGGCGCTGGAGGAGACCCTGCCCTGCTCCTCCGTCCGGGTGAACCCGTTCCTGCAGGACGTCAACGTGCCGATGGTCTCGCACGCCGGGCTCCAGGCGTTCTCCGACCTCGGTGACGACATCGGCGTCTACGGGGGGCTCATCGACCCGGACGGCACGCCGTTCTTCGTCGACCCCCTCGGCGCTCCGCGCAAGAACCTGCCGCCGGTCTTCGGGATCTTCGGCGACCCGGGCAGCGGCAAGACCTTCTTCGCGCAGTCCGTCGCCACCCAGGCCGCGCTGAACGGCCTGCCGGTGATCTTCGTGAACCCGAAGGGCGGCGACTCCCTCTACGGGATGGTGGACTACGTCCAGAGGCTGGGCATCCCCGCCGGGCGCGTGTCGATGTCGGCGCTGGAGGAGTCGCCCGGGGCCTTCGACCCGTTCCGGTACGCGCCGCCGACGATCGCGGCCGAGATCGCGAACGTGCACATCCTGTCCGCGCTGGACGACTCCCGCGACGGTCTGTCGCTGTCGGAGCGGCTCGCGCTCGGCTCCGGGCTGAAGCGGGGCGCGCTCAACGGCGCGCGCTGCGTCTGGGACGCCCTGAAGTACGTCCCCGGTGACGACGCGGACCGGGTGCGCGGCCTGGTGGAGCAGCAGATGGAGGCGTCCTCGATGTTCTCCCTCGGCATCGCCCTCCAGCCGCTGCCCCGCCTGGACATGTCGCAGCGGCTCACGCTGGTCGACTTCGACCGCGAGCTCGGCCTGCCGGAGGGCAAGACGCCGAGCGAGTACTCGGTGTCGGAGCGCATCGCGCTGGCGGCGGTGCGCCTGGTCATCCGCGCCTCGCTGGAGATCCTCATCGCCAACCGCTCGGGCGTGCTGATCGTGGACGAGGCGTGGACCTTCCTCTCGCAGGCCGAGGGCCTGGCCTCGCTGCAGCGCATCTCCCGCGAGGGCCGCTCGCTGAACATCATGCCGGTGTTCCTCACCCAGCGGATCGCGGACGTGGTCACCAAGGACCTGGAGTCCTACCTGAGCCGCGTGCTGGTGCTCAAGCTGAACGAGAAGCGCGAGGCGGAGACGGCGCTGCGGCTGTGCGGCCTGCAGCCGACCGCCGAACGGCTCGCGCAGATCCGCGAGTTCGGCCCGCTGCCGCCGGAGGACGGCAAGCCGGCGCGCTGGGCCCGAGGGATCTTCCGTGACCTGTTCGGGCGGCACGCGCAGGTCGTGCTCGGCCCCACGCCGCCCGAGGCGGCGGAGGCGTACAGCACGAACCCGGAGGACCGCCGCAGGCGCGAGGAGGCCCGCAAGCAGCGCGAGGAGGCCGAGCGGGCCGAGTACGAGGCGGCCGTCACCGCGGCCGCGCAGATCGACCAGGCCGCCGCGCCGCCGGGGCAGAACGGCGCGGCCCAGGCCCCGGCGGGCGAGGACATCGGCGCCGCGGCGCACACGGGGCACGACGTCAACGCCGCGCCGCCGCAGACGGGGGAGGGGCAGAACCAATGGCTCGTCGGCTGAGGCCCGGTCGTGGGCGTTCCGGTGACCCCCGGAAGGGGAACCCCCGCGGCCAGGGGGAGTCGGGCGGCGCCAAGGCGGCGCGCCAGAGCCCGCGCCGCGGACTCCAGCTGCTGGTGTGGGCGCTGGCGCTGACCGTCTTCGGCGGTCTGGCCCTGCTCTCCGGACAGACGGGGGGCTTCGGGTCCGGAGGCCAGTCGTCACGGGCGGCCGCATCGCCCGCGCCGGTCACGTCATCTGCGCCGGTCACGTCATCTGCGCCGGTCGCGTCGTCCGTGCCGGTGGCGCAGCCCGGGACGGGCTCCGACGGGCGCCTGCTCGCCGCGCCGCTGCGGCCCGACCCGGGGGAGCCCACCGGGTCGACCGACGTGTGCTCGAACTACAAGGAGCAGAGGGACTACCTGCCGCTGCACCGGTGGACGTCCTTCGAGCTCTTCGTGGTGGACAACGCCCGGATCTTCAAGACCCAGCGGTTCGTCTCGATGATCGCGGGCCTGATGTTCATGGCGGCCGGGCTCTGCTGGCGGATCATCGGCACGCTGATGGGGTTCGGCTACTCGTTCGACATGATCTGCCAGACGGACGCGGCGAAGACGATCAACTCCGTCGTGCGGACCTTCTCGCTCTACGCGGCCTGGTTCCTGATCCCCGCATGGCTGTTCGTCCTGGCGGCGGTGGTCAAGAGGTGGTCCGCCACCGGCGGCAACCGCAAGGGGCCGGCCGCGGCGATGCGGCTGGTCGCGGTGTTCCTGGCGGCGAACGGCCTGGTCTTTTTCATGGGCGACCAGGCCGACAAGCACCAGGACAACCCGACGGCGCCGTACACGGCGCCGTGGATGGCGACGACCGTCCAGGGCTGGTTCGGTGTCGCCTCGTCCTCGCTCAACAGCCTGCAGAAGATCGGAAGATTCAACGAGGGCAAGGACACTAATCCGGTCTTCTACGACAACCAGGGCGGCGGGACCGGCAAGGTCACCTGCGCGGCCCTCGACGCCACGCTCTACGACCAGTACGAGAAGGGCAACGGAGCGGCGAGCTCACTCGGCGACAACGGCACGACGACGCTGATGCAGGTGAGCAAGATGTGGGAGATCTCGCTCGTCCGTTCCTGGCAGACCGCGCAGTTCGGCGAGGGCACGAAGGACTATCCCTCGCCGGCGCACGCGTCGTGCCGCTTCCTCGAAGCCAAGGCCGACGTGTCCTCCGCCAGCAAGATGAACGCCTACGACATGTCGGTCGGACTCAAGCCGGGCACCACCAAGCCGGAGATGGCGCGCGGGTACTTCATCTCCCCCGGCGCGGACGAGCAGATGATCTTCGTCGCCTGGGGCGCCTGCAAGGGACCCGACAGCGGGGACGGGGGAGGGGCCAAAGAGCAGCCCCTCATCGACCAGTGGAACGCGCCCGACATCGACGACGCGAAAAAGGCGTGCGGGAAGCTTTTCAGCAACAAGGGCTACGAGAACGACAAGAGCGGCACCCAGCTCAGCGTCGCCGGCATCGACGTTCTCTGCTTCATGTGCGACAACGGCACGATGGGGCCGTTCTACTTCAACGGCGACGACGAACTCAAGGACAAGCTCGGGAAATGCTACGCGAGCCAGCCGGCCTGCCAGGCCGACTGGAACTTCGTGAGCGCCTGGCTGGGCAAGAACCAGGCCCAGCGTCTCACCCAGGGCCTGCTGTCGATGATCGTCGCCTTCGTCTTCCTGTTCGTCATGGGACCGATGGCGATAGGTATGACGGTGTCAAGTGTGGGCTTGGCAGGCCTGGTCATGATATTGCCGATAACATTTTTGCTGATCGGGGCGGGTCTGCCGCAGGGAATGCGGGTGCTCAAACTCACCGGCGCGGCGGCGGCGGGTGATTTCCTCTTCACCCTGGGTCTCACATTCCTGACGATGTTCACCGACACCACGTACCAGGCCATCGAGGCGACGACCAACGACGCGACACCGAACTTCTTCCAGCAGGTCGCGCAGGGCGCGGCCCCTCTGGTCGCGCTGTTCCTGTTCAAGAAGATCAGCAAGATCCTGAGCCTGGGGGACATCTCCACCACCAGCGGGGCCACGGGATTCGCCACGGCCATCGTGATGCGGAGCAGCGGCGACCCGAGGCTGTCGCGCAACGCCGGTCAGCAGGTGTCCCAGCGCCTCGCCCGCCTCGGCGTGGGCCGGGCGCGGCTGGGCGCCCTGGACGAGCGGTCGCTGCAGCGGCGCATGCTCGACAACCGCGCGACGCGGGCGGTGGCCGGCGCCGCGAAGCGGCGTGCGCAGCGGGCGGCCCGCCCGGTCACCGACTGGGCGAAGGACAAGTACGACGGCGGACGCGCGCGCCTGCAGCGCAGTGTCATGAATCTGCAGCACAAGGCCGCGTCCGGCTCGCCCAAGCAGCGTGCGGCGGCGTACGCGGGGCTGACCGCGGGCCTGGCCGGGTTGACGATGATGGCGCCGCCGGCGGTGCTGGCGACCCTGCCGCTGATGGCCTTCACCGGCGCCGCCGCGTCCGTCCGCGGCGGCCAGGCGCTCGGCGACGCGATCGGCCCCAAGATGCTCGGCAAGGGTGCGGCAGGCGCGTCCGGTCCGCCGCTCGCGGCCGGGATGCCCACGGCGGCCAGTGCCCGGACGGCCATGCGGGAGGCCGACGACTGGCACCGCAACATCATCAGGGTGAGCGACCCCGAGGAACGCCAGAGACTGATCGCCGAGCGCACCGAGGACGTGTTGAACGCGAGGCGGGCACGGCTGTGGGGCGCCGGGCAGCCGAACGGGCTCCACCCCGACTTCACGGGATTCGACAACGAGGCGGAGCTGGAGCGGGGACGTAAGCAGATGGCGGACGAGATGGGGCTGAAGCCCGACGACATCCTCATGGGGATGAGCGGGCAGGCCCTCCCCGCTCCGCCGAAGTTCGACAGGGTGACCGGACGGATGGTGTACCCGGAAGGGCTCACCCCCGAGCAGTTCGGCCACTGGATCTACCACATGGACCCGTACACCCTGGAGAAGAAGCCGGGGGAGACCAACGACCAGCAGATCGCCCGGCTGGTCGCGCAGGCGGCCGAGCGCGGGTACGTCACCTCCGACGGCCAGGACGTCGACGTGCTGCTCGCCAACGGGTTCGACACGCGCCTTCCGGAGGTGCGCGAGCGGGTGGCGCACGTCGTGTCGGGAGGCAAGGACCCGGAGATCCAGGGGATCCGCATCACGTCCCGCCGGGCGGAGGACGTCGCGGTGTCGGCGAGCCGCGAGTGGGCCAAGATCGACGCGGTGATACCGCCCATGCCGACCTCGCCGCCCACGGTCCACCTGCAGGGTCCGTCCCAGAACGTGATGGACGTGGGCGACGCGGCGCGCCAGGACGTCGTCGGCGGCTTCAGCAACGTCAGGGTCAACTCCGGAACGGCGGGGGAGGCCTGGCAGCAGATGCAGCGGCAGGCCGGCGAACTCCGCAACCTCCTCCAAGAGCTCAATGACATCAACGCCGCGCAGGCCTCGGGCTTCGGAGCCGACTTCCAGGTCGATCTCGGCTCGTTCCGCCGGCAGATCCAGGACGGCGTGCGGAACCTGGAGAACGTGGGCACGCAAGTGCGTGACGCGATCGACGCGTTCTCCGGGGCGCAAGGCGTCTGCGAACTCCAGGTCCGCGCCGCCGGATCGGGGGGAGGCGCGATCGACATGAGCGAGATCGCGCGATTGGCCGACCGGTTCACGGCGAAGATGCGGCGGGACCAGCAGCAGTTGCACGAGGAGGTCGAAAGGCTGTTCGGCGCCCTGTCCCGGCCGCTGGACGACGCGGACGGCGCCGGCTCGATGATGGACGCCGTCGACCGGCTCACCGACCTCCTCTCGCGGCGCATCTCCCGCGAGGAGCGGAGCGGCCAGAGCGTGGCCGACAGGATCAGGGACATGGAAGAGGCGTTCAGGAACAGCGCGTCGATGTCTCAGAGCGACCCCCGGATGTCGTCGAGCCAGAGCCAGCCGGCCGACATCCGCCACATCATGAGGGAGATGTTCAGCCGGCAGATGAGCGGGAGATGAGCGGGTCGTAGTCCCGGGATCCTTCGCCCGAACGCAGAACCGGCCCCCACCCTCTCGAGGGTGGGGGCCGGTCGGTGTCGGTGTCGGCGTTCACGTTCACCCGCCGACGTGCTCGCAGGCGTTGACGCCCTGCGTGCGGCAGTCCGTGTACTTCAGGTCGTACTCCGCCACCTTGTCCCAGAACTCCTTCGGGGACGTGATGCGCGTCCACTCATGCAGCGCCACACCGGTGAGGGTGTCGGCGAGCTGGAGGTGGTCGTTGGAGACGGTGACCTCGATGTCGCCCCCGGTGTCCCGCAGTCCGCTGAACACGAACCCGGAACCCGTGCCGTAGCCGGTGAAGGGCTTCGGGTCCTCCGGGAGCTTGGTGCCGGAGCCGGACCAGGTGACCTGGGTGTAGTCCCCGGTCACCTGCTTGCCCACGCCGCGGTAGGCCTTGAAGTGCAGCAGGCCGAACTTGCTGCCCTCCGAAGCCCACGCGAAGTACTCGTCGTACTGGGGCTGGGTCGGGTTCGCGGTCGTGCGACCGGGTCGGCCGTCGTCGTGCTCCGTGCCCGAACTCGTCAGGGTGATGCCGATTGCCGCCGCGATCGCGACGACCACGGCGAGGAGACCGAGTACGATTGCCAGATTCTTGGGCTTCACGCTTGTCACGGTTAGTCCTTCCGGGGAAGGCGCGAGAAGCCGGCGGATGGACCCGGCTTCTGTGCGCGTCTGATGAGACGCAAACGGGGCCGGGTCGGCTCTGTTTGCAATGTGCCCGTCAATTGTCGCGCACTACGCACCTACTTGCAAGCGGACGGTTCCTTGTGTTCGTTTCCGGGAGGCTCGCGTATCGAGCGCCGACGCCGACGGGAAACGGCCGTTACGCCGTTTCCGCATGTTTTTTGTCACGCGGAAACGGCGTCAGTCGCGGATTGGCTTATCACACCTTGCTGGCGTCGACCCAGCCGGACCAGACGGCGCTGTCGTAGGCGCGCTCGACCCTGGAAACGTCCGTGCTGGTGTTGGTGTGCACTTTGTAGCCGTCGGCCAGTTGCATGGCCACATGACCATAAGTGGGTTCCACCAGGTCGCCGGGCTTCAATTGGCTGAACGGGATGTTGTGCACCCAGGACACCTGCCGGAGTGTATGGGTGGTGGGGGCGTTGCCCTGGTACAGGTTCGGAATCGCGCCGCTGTCGCGGTAGGCCCTGGAGACGAAGCTGGAGCAGTCGGCCGAGTTTCCGCTGTTGCGAGTCGGGCCCGCGCTCGGATTGGTGTTCTGGGTGTAGATCCAGTTGAGGTGGGTCAGGGCCCATTTGATCGCCATCGCGGCCTGCGGGGTGCGGGCCTGGGCGACCGAGTCCACGCACAGCTTGCGGATGCCGATCTCCTTGGCCCCCTGGCGCAGGGTGTTGCCCGGGGCGTTCTCGGGGCACCCGTCGGGCCCGACCGTCACCTGCACGGTGCCGGTGTCCAACGTGCCGCCGCCGCCGGTCGCGAGCGACCCGATCAGCTTGCCTGCGCTGTCGAACGGGGGGATGACGCCGCCGAAGAACCAGGCGTACTCGACGGCGACCTGCTCCAGGGGCAACAGGATCCCCTGCGTGTTGCTGAGCCGGGTCCACGCCTCGGTCGCGTCCGGGGCGATCGGCGCGCCGACCGGCTTCAGCGGGCGCAGCGCCAGTCGCGGAATGACGAGGGTGTCCTCACCGACGACCGGCGGGGTCTCCTTGTTGGCCTCCTCCCTGCCCTGGTAGTAGTTGCCCAGGCCGTTGAGGTTGGTGCTGTCCGCCCCGCTCCCCGCCAGGTCCGCGGCGATCTGGGAGAGGGTGCTGTTGTAGCCGGGGGCCCAGGAGCCGATCATGCATGCGGGGTCGTCACCCGGGTCGGTGATGCCGTGGGCCTTCTCGACCGTATCCAGCTTCGGCTGCCACTCGCTGTACACCTTGTCGACGCCCGGCGGCTTGTCCAGCGACGCGAACTCGTTGGCGTACGGGGCGACGTCGGTCAGGAACTTCCTCATCACCGCGATGCACTTGTCGGACGCCTCGAAGGACTCCTGCCCGGGCCCGATCAGCGAGAACAGCTTGAGGTCGGTGCCCATGGCGATGCTGAGCTTCTGCCAGCCGCCGACCATCGGCTGGAAGACGCCGAGGTCCTTCGGGCGGTCCTCCGGCGGGACCTTCTCGACGGAGAGCACCAGCTTGGCGGCGCCGGCGATGTTCTTGTCCACATCGCACCGGTCCTCGACGCCGGCCTCCTCCGCCTCCTTCTTGGTCATCGGGAAGATCCCCTGGCGCGAGTCCTTCTTGTCGTCGCACCCCTCGGTCTTCCACTTGCCGGCTCCATAGCTGACCGACATCGCCTCGTTGACGAGGGTTTCAACGGCGGCGGGCCTGTTGTCCTCCACCGTGTACTTGAACTGCCCTTCCTGGTACTTGCCGTCGGTGACCAGGTAGAGGTTCTGGATGCGGTTGGTCTCGCAGCGCCAGACCGTAATGATCTTGAAGCTGACCGACCACGGCTTCTCGGGGTCGTCCGGCGCAGGGACGGCGCAGGGACCGTCGGGGTTGGCGGTCCGCTCCATGAAGATCCCGGAGGTCGCGATCGCCTTGCTCCAGTACTTGCGCGCCTCCGCCTGGTCCTTCTCGTTGCCGTCGGCCTTCCACTGGGGGCTCTTCGGGTCGCGGTGGACCTTCTCCGCCGCCTTGACCAGCTCGAAGGCGACGAAGTACGAGGACTGGCAGGGATTCTGCGGATCGAGGCCGTGCATCCGCATCTGGCCCGCCGCGGCGGGCGTGAGGAGGTACGGCCCGGTGCCCTGGTTGTCCTTGCCGCCGATGTCGGGGTCGGGGTTGGCGACGTCGCAACCCCAGGCGTAGACGCCGGCGCTCGCGGCTCCCGGCGATCCCGCGGCCGCACGGCCCGTGGTGGCGGACGCGGGAGCCGCCGCCGCGGCGGGGACCGCCCGGGGCCCCTCGGGCTGCAGGTGGTACGAGGCGGGCTGCGCCGCGGAGCCGGCCGGGTGCGCCTGCGCGGCGGCCCGCATCTTCGTCATGACGCCGTCGACGTACTTCCAGGCCGTCGGGTTGAAGTCACAGGCCCCCGGGCACTGGTCCCACTTCTCGGGGCTGGGGCCCCAGCTCCCCGTGAAGTGGTCGACCGCGATCGGCTGCCACATGTGGTACTTGTTCCACATCCGGATGATGTCTTCCTTGGCCCGCCGGTCCTGCACGCTCGGCGGAGCCTGGCACGCCCTCGCGTAGCCCCCGTAGTTGTTCCAGGTGCTGGTGATGTACTGGTAGGCGCCGCAGGCGGTGCTCTGGTTCGTCCCGGCATTGCGGTCGTAGACGCCGTTCGACTCCTGCATGCGCAGGGCCCAGAGGAACCAGCCGAGCTGGTGGCTGAAGTCGCCGTCCGGCGGCGCGACGTGGTTGCTCCCGGTTCCTGGCACGGTGGCGGTCGAGCCCGGGCCGGAGACCCCCTCGACCGGCCCCGGCCCAGCGCCGACGGTGTTGCTGGCGTTCACGTCCACGCCGCCCGTGCTGCCGTCGCCGGAGCCGTTGCCGCCGGGAACGTCCTTCGACTTGCGCCCGGGGTCGCGGTCGACATTGTCGTAGGGGCTGTAGCGGGCGAAGTCGGTCTGCGCCTTGGCGAGCCCCGCCAGGATCGTCCAGGGGACCTCGGAGTAGTCCTGCGCGCTGCCCGAGGTCTGCTCCGACGCCTGCTTGAGGATGCGCTGCCAGTTGCCGGGGAAGTACTCGGAGACCTTCTCGTCCGATTTCGGCTCCGGCTGGGCTTCCGGGTTGTCGTCGTCGACGTTGACGCCCAGAAGCATGGCGGCGATCAAGAGAATGGAGACGAAGACGGCGGTGACCGACACGCCGAGGGCCAGCAGGAGCTTGAGCTTGCCCTTCTCCTCGTTTTTGCTCGACCCGGACCCGCTGGCCTTCTCGTTCCCCTTCTTGTTCTTCTTGTCGCCCTTGGTGTATCTGCTCTGGAAGCCTTCCCAGAACGAGTCCGGCGCCAGCTTCCCGACGGGAGACTTCCTGAGCTGGCGCATCACGAGCCAGCGGCCGAGCCGGTTGTTCATGGCCTTGTCGTAGACGCCCGGCGCGTACCGGTCGAGGAAGCGCCCGAGAGCGAAGTTGGCGCCCTGGCCCACACCATGGGCGATCTTGTCGCCCTTGGTGTCGCCCTCCGGCATCGTCAGGCCGTACCTGCCCGCGACTTCCTCGGCGGCGTTCTTCGCGGCGTCTTTGGCGGCGTTCTTGGCGGCGTCGCTCAGAGCCTGCTTGACCCCGCGCGGGGACTCGCCGTTCGCCAAGGCCTTGTTCGGATCGTTCGGGTCGCCTTCGGCGGCGCCCTTCGCGGCGGCTCCGGCCGCCCGCTGCCCGGTGAGCGGATTGAGCTTGTTGAGCTTGACCTGTCCGCCCAGGAGCGACGCGTCGCCGTAGGGGTTCTTCCCCTGGCCGTCCACGCCGCGGTCGATGGCCGCCTGCTCCGCGAGGATGTCGGCGACGTTCTGCGGTTGCTGGGCCGCCGCGGCGACCCGGGGGTCCGAATCGAGGGTCGCGACCTCCTCCGGCGTGAGCACGGCCAGGTCGTCGGGCAGTTCGCCCTCCGCCACCGGTTGCAGCGCCGTCGGCCCGGACGTGGGCTGAGGCGGGTCGCCCAGAAGCTCACCGCCGTCCAGAGGCCGCGGTGAGATCTCGGAGCCCTTCCCGGGGCTGCTGTCCTCGTCCATCCAGGGCATTAGCCGCTACCTCGGTTCCGCTACCCTTGCTCAGCTCTACGCTCACCCCCCGGACGCGGGAGACGATCGACCATGACCGTCCGCCGATTCGCGGTGAGGGCAACGGACGGCCGTATACGGGCGCGAGTGCGCGCTAGCCCGCCCGCAAGGCGTATCCGCGCTCGTCCGGCTCCACGAGCAGTTGCACGACCTCCGGCCGCGCCCCGCCCGGACGGGTGATCGTCGCGCTGAACAGGTACTGGCTGTTGCCCGTCCTCGTGGGGTCCGCGACGGTGATCCCCTGCACCGCCGAGCCCGGTGCCATGCCCTTCTTGGCCGGAGACGGCCGCGCCGCGCCGATGAAGGGGATGCCCTTCCAGTTCCCGGACACCGTGGCCGAGGCCGCGGCCGTGGCCAGGTTGAGGGCGCCCGCCGGGACGACCGTCGTGCCTCCGCCCGTCACCGGGACCTTGGCGGCGGCGGTCGCGGTGAAGTCGTTGGCGGAGGCCCCGGTCGGAAGCACCTGCGAAGGGGAAGCGGAGGTGCTGGGCGTCTCACCGGGGCTCGGCGACTCGGTGAGGGTCCGGGGGTCGAGCGTCTGGACCTGGTAGCTCGGCGCCTGCCTCCCGGCGGTGGGGGCGCCGGAGGAGTCGCCGTGGTCGAGGACGGCGCTGACCGCCAGCATCAGGACGATGCCGCCGACGCCCGCCCACACCGCGATGTTCCACCATTCGGGCAGCTCGGTGTCCTGGAACAGGCGCCGCCGCCGGAAGCCCTGGCGGGCGTAGTCGGTCATCTTCGGCATGCCTCTGACCGTCGCCGGCGCGGGTGTCCGGGCAACCGGCCGGCGGTGATGTGTCGCGAATCGTTATGGCGTCCGGGACGCGACCGCGCACGGTTCCAGGCATGAGCGAGGAGGACGACCGCGTCAGGGGGCCGGCGATGCTGGCCGCGACCAACATGCTGAAGCCGCCGCCCGCGGTGATCGGCAGCGTGAACAAGGACATCACGCTGCCCCGTACGGTCAGGCTGACCACGCTCATCGCGGTGCTCATCGGAGCGGCGGCGGGCTTCCTGTTCGCCTTCCTGGTCTTCGGCCCGGGACTGAACGCGCTGATGTACGGACCGGTGCTCGGCGGGGCGGCCGGCTGGGCGACCGTCAACCTCTCCCCGCTGCGCGGGGAGTCGCTGGCGACCTGGCTGGGGCTGCAGATCAACGGGACGCGCAACCGCAGGCTCGTCGTGGACGACCGGCCCGTCCGGCTGTACATCGGCATCGCGCCGCTGCGCCGCACGGCCGCGGGCACGGTCCGCATGCTCCCCGGCGGCGTTCCGGTGGACGCCGTCCGCTGGGACCCGCGCGGTTACCCGCTGCAGGAGATCCCCGGGGCGGACAGGCTGCGGGCGCCGCGCCGCAAGGGCCGAGCGCTGAAGGCCTCCACCCAGCTGTCCAGTGGGCGCGGTGGCGGCAAGCGCCGCGGGTGAGCCGACAGGTACTTGCGCATCCGGGTGAGGGCCGCACGGTCCTGGCTGCAGCGTGACAAATAGAGGAGGGACAATGCCGGAACAGTCACCCACTCGTTTCACCATGGTGCCCGCCCGGCGTTCCAGTGAGCCGACCGCTCGCAGACGGGCGCGGAGGATTCTGGCCGTGCTCTTCCTCGCCGCCGGGCTGAGCATCGTGGCCGTGGTCATCGCCATTTCCAAGGGGAGCGGCGAGACGGACCTGAGTTCGGTCGACCCGAAGGGCCGCGACCTGGCGTACACCGCGGCGGTCAACTTCCTGACCGGCAGGCAGCAGGACGTGCCCCACGCGGAGTCCTTCGACCCGCAGGCGGCGCTGGCGCAAGGCACCGGCGGGACGGCGGCGACCCCGCTCGACTACCGGGCGTTGAACTGGGTCGGGTTCACCCCCCAGCATTTCGGGACGAAGGACCTCGGTTTCACCGAGTTCGAAGTCCACCACTTCCTCGTCGTGATGAACGATTCGGGGGCGGGGACCTCGCCGGCTCCCTCCCCGGCGTCCACCGGCACGCCGCCCGCGTCTCCGGCCGGCAGGACGCCCGCGTCTCCGACCGGCGGGGCGCCCCAGGCGGGTGTGCCCACCCCGGGTGCGTCCACCCCGGGCGCGCCGACCCCGGGCGCGACGGGCGCCACCCCGCAGGGCGCTCCCACGACGAGTCCGGGGCCGGAGGCCGGAGGCAGTGAGTCCCCGTCGGTGAACTCGCACGTGCTCCAGCTGGACGTGACGGTGCTGCTCGACCCCTCAGGGCCCCGGCTGGCCGCCGCACCCGCCTTTTCGGTCTGGAAGAACGGGGCCGGCAAGCCGAAGGGAACCGGCGACTACACCAATTACAACGGACTGACCACACAGGTCAGCACCGAGTCCAAAAACCAGATTCTGCGGTGGGCCGCGGCCTATGCAACAGGCGATTCGGCGGGACTGCTCGCCGTTACCGGCGACCAGGACTCCTCCCACCGGTACGAGGGCCTGTCCGGGTTCCGCCTGGCGGACTCGCCCCAGGCCGTGCAGATCCTCTCGGCGATCAAGACGCTCGACGACCAGCTCGTCGTCCGGGTGCGGATCATGCTTGCCAGAGCGGACCAGCCCGGGACGGTTCCTGGAAAGAAGACCGTTCAACCATTCACTAGCTTCGCTGACTTCGATCTGCTGGTGGGAGCCAGCGGAGCGCAACCACCAGTGCTCGCGTGGGGTCCTGCCGGTTCCGCGGCGGATATGGAGCCCTACAGCAACGCACTGCAGAACTGACCGGGGCCTTACAACCTGGAGGGAATGAGAATGTCAGTTCCTGGTTTGTACATACTTGCGGGACCAGATCTTGGAACCAAGGGTAGCGACAGCTTTTTCGATTCGCCCGCGGGCAAGGCGCTCGTCGCCATCTGCGGCGCGATCGCGGTCGTCATCGTGGTGATCGGCATCCTCCGGATGGTCAACGGGATCGGCCGTGGACGTCCGGGTGAGGCCTTCAAGTCGCTCATGTTCGCTCTGCTCATCGGCGGAATGCTGTTCAACCTCGGTATCACCGTCAAGGGCGTCAACATGATGAGCGGCCTCGTCGTGAAGATCTTCGACAGCGTCAACAGCGTCGCCAATAGCGGCGGTTGACGCAGGCACCTCAGCGTAAGGAGTGACGATGGCGGACTCGAGGGGCAGGCCGGACGACAGACCCACGGACCTGGTCGGTGGTGGTTATGTCTTCCCCACCGTGGTCCTGCTGGTGTTCGCGGTCATCCTGGCCGTGCTCATCCCGGCTCTCTGCGCCTGGGTCCTGCTCATCCCGCTGCGCCGTTTCCTCGCCCGGCGGGACTGGGCCATCGTCACGCTGGCCGGTGTGGTGGGGCTCGCCCTGCGGGCCAAGGAGAACGCGTACGCCTACGGTTACTGGCTGGCCAGCTTCGCCGACTTCGGCCCGGGGGAGCCCGGGAAGGTGCCCGTCACCGTGCTGCTGTCGCTGACCGCGGTGCTCGCGGGGCTCTTCGGCCTGATCGTCGGCAGGGCCCGCGGGTCGGTGATCATGGGGCTGTCGTCCTTCCTGCGCAAGAAGAAGAAGTTCGTCGACCTGTTCGACGGCACCTGGTTCCGGCAGAAGGAGCTCGTCGACGACCCGATCACTCCTCGGGACGGCCGGCGGGAGATGCTGAAGAAGCGGGTGGCCACCCGGGTGACCGTGGCCGACATCCCGGCGGTGCACGGCCCCTACGCCACGGAGAAGGCCAGGAAGACGCCGATCAAGGCCAAGACGATCCCCCTGGGGCTCGGGGCCAACGACCGGCCGGTGTTTCTGAGCACCCAGGAGATGGGCATGCACGGCGCCGTGGTCGGCTCCACCGGCAGCGGCAAGACCGTCACGCTGATGTGGATCATCGGGGCGGCACTCGACATGGGCTTCGACGTCACCGTCCTCGACATGAAGGAGGACACCGAGCCGGGCGGCCTGCGCGACTTCCTGCGCGCCTACGCGCAGGCGCACCGCATGCCGATGCAGGAGATCGCCCTCGGCGACGAGCAGCCGGCCTTCTGGTTCAACGCCCTCGCGGGCATGTCCGCCGACGAGGCGTTCGACACCATCATGACGATGGTCGAGTTCGACGACGCCTACTGGCAGGCGCTGAACCGCAAGGTCCTCCAGCAGGTCGTCCAGATGCTGCACGAGGCCGCCGAGGTCGCGCCGGACCGTTTCGCGCCGCCCAACATGCTCGAGATCGGCAAGATCATGGAGCACGGCGAGAACATGAAGGGCGCGGTCAAGGAGCAGGTCCTCGCGATCGACGGGGTCCGCGGCTTCGGCCACTGCACCGAGCGCTACACCAACGTGCTCCGGCCGTCCCGCGACGAGGGGGTCTCGGCGGCGAGCTTCGGCACCAAGCTGACCGGCCTGTACGACTCGGGCGCGGGCCGCCGCATCCTGGTCCCCGGGCAGGACCGCCAGATGATCGACGTCCGGCGGGAGGGGCTCACCTACATCGGGCTCAACTCCCTCGGCCAGCCCGACATGGCGAAGATCCTGTCCTCCTCGGCGCTGCAGCGGCTGTCGGTGTACGCCGCGCAGCGGATCCAGGGCCGCGCCCCCAAGGACAAGCCGCGGCTCATCGTGGTGGACGAGGCCAACTTCATCGACCGCGAGATCGCCATGAACATGCTGTCCAGGGTCCGGTCCGCGCTGTTCAACATGATCCTCTGCACCCAGGGGCCGACGGACTGGATCGACAAGGACGGCGACGACTGGTCGCGCCTCACCCAGAACATCAACTGGCTGATCGCCATGGCCCAGTCGTCCCCGGAGGCCGCGGAGAAGTGCGCGGACTTCCTCGGCATGCGCGACAACAACAAGTTCAGCGAGCGCGTCGGCCAGGACGGCCACACCCAGAACCTGCAGGCCATGGGGGAGGAGCAGTACATCGTCTTCCCGAAGGAGCTGCGCGCCCTCGGCACCGGTGAGGGGTACCTGCGGGTCAACAAGCCGGCCAGCAGGGTCGAGTACGTGATCATTCCGATGCGGAAGCAGGAGCTGGACCGCTACCAGCCGCCCGCGCCGCACGGCGTGCCGGTCACGATGCCGCTGGGCGGCCCGCAGGGGACGAGGGGAACGGTGTGAGGCCGCCGCGGCGCCGTCCTAAGGACGAGGCGCGCCCGAAGGGCGAGGAGCGGCCGAAGGAGAAGGCGCGGCCGGACGACGAGGCGCGGGAACGGCGGATCGACCCTCTGGCGGTCGCCCTGGAGTCCTCGATCATCGTGCTGCTCGGCTTCGTCCTCGCGGGCCTCTCGATCGGGCTGCTCATCCTCCAGGCCGGGGACGTCGTCACGTTCGACGTGGGGGACGTGGTCACCGCCGGTGCGGCGGGCGTCGCCGCCGCCGCGGTGGTCCGGCTGAACGTGCGGCTCCACCGGCGCTGGAAGAAGACGATCGGCAGGTTCACCGCCGCCGCCGCGCTGTGCGCCCTCGCCGGGGCCGCGGGAGCCCTCGTGGTGCTGGTGCCGAGCGAGTGCCCGGGCGGGCTCTTCAGCACGGGCCGGTGCGGGGTGCGCGAGGCGGCCGCCTGGGGGCAGGTGGCCGGGCTGGCCTCGGTGCTGAACTTCATGATCGCCGGCATGGCGCTGGCGGTCTGGCGGCTCGTCCGGCGGCTCGCCCGGGAGGTCCGGGACGTGGTCCGCGACGGGTCGGAGCAGGGCGTCGCCTGGTTCAGGGCGCTGAAGAACGTCCGGAAGCGCCGGGGCGGCGCGCGCGAGGCCGGCGGGGAGGCGCGCGGCGCGCAGGACTCCAAGGGCCGCCCCACGCCGCGCCGTGCGGACGCCGAACAGGCCCGCCGCAAACGGCTCCGCGCGCGGGCCTGAGCCGCGGCCCCGGAGTGAGCGTCCAAGGGAGATCCATGTACGAGGTCGGACGGGCCGGAGACTTCGTCTCCCGGCAGATGTGGCGCCACCGGACCCGGGGGTCTCTCTACGCCGCCGGGGCCGCCACGCTGGCTCTCACGGCCGCGGGCGCCCTTCTGGGGGCGCTGCTCCTGGACGGCGGTGCGCTGAGAGTGTCGGCGGCGGTCGCCGGGGTGGCCGCGGCGGCGGGATGCGGGTACGCGTGGATCCGCGCAACGCGGGCCCTGGGGCAGGCCCGGCGGTCGGCCGTGGGCGCGCGGTCCGAGCGCGAGGTGCGCGCGGCCGTCCGGCGCACGGACTCGGTCGCGGCGGCCTACGGGCTCGTCCTCGGCTCCCGCGGCGGCGACTGCGACACGGTGGTCTTCACCCGCGGCTGCGGGGCCGCGGCCATCGAGGTGAAGACGGGCCACGGCCGGGTCTCCGCCGAGGGCGGCACCATGCGGGTCGGCAAGCGCGTGCTGCACGGCGACCCCGTCCGGCAGGCGGCGAACCAGGCGCGGAGGCTGTCCCGCAAGCTGGGCGGCAGGACGGTCCTGGCGGTCGTGTGCGTGCCGGGAATGCGGAATCGGCCGTTCACCACTGCCGACGGCGTGTGGGTGTGCTCCGCACGGGACCTGCAAGCGGTCCTGGACCGTGCTCCGCGCGTCTTCGGCGCGGCGGAGGAAGCGCGGGAGACGATGCGGGGCCTCTGGCATGCGGCCCCGGCCTGACCGGCTACGGCACTTCCGGACGCCACATCAGCGAGGCGACGACCAGCAGGACGCTCATGCAGGTGATGACGAGGGTGATGAGCGTGGGCATGAGGTCGACGCCGCCGAGCCCCGGCAGCCGGCCGGACCGCGAGCGGCGGACCGCGCCTGCGGCTTCGTCCGGCGCCTCGTCCGGGAGGACGTCGTCGGTGTGCTCTTCGAAGAACCAGCCGCTCTGCGGGGTGCCGGCGGCGCCGTTCTGGTCGGCGGCCGGCGCCCAGCCCGCGGCGGGCTCCGGTTGGTACGCGCCCCCGGCCGTGGGGAAGCCGTGAGGCGGCGCCGCGGGCACCGCACCGGGCGCGCTGGCGGGCGGGTAGCCGACGCCGGGGGCGGCGGTGTGCGGGGCGCTCGCCGGGGCGCCGAAGGGCGACCCGGGCGGCGTACCCGGCGGCACGCCATGGTTCGGCGGCGCACTGGGAGTCGGCGCGCTGGGAGCCGGGGCGACGCCGTAGTTCGGGGCAACGCCGTGCTGAGCGTTCGGCGGGAAGTTCTGCTGGGGGCTTTGCGGGAGGCTTTGCTGGGGGCGCGGCGGGATGTTCTGCGGCGCGCTTGGCGGAACGCTCTGCTGGGGGCGCGGCGGGATGTTCTGCGGCGGGCTTGGCGGAACGTTGTTCTGGGAGCGCGGCGGGACGTTCTGCTGGGGGCTCGGCGGGACGTTCTGCTGGGAGCGCGGCGGGACGCTTTGCTGGGAGCGCGGCGGGTTCGTCGACGGGGCGGGACGGGTGTTCCGCTTTCCGGAGGGGGCTTTGGAACCGGCGGCCTTCGCGCCGGTTCCGCCGGGCGCCGCGCTGGGCGCGGAGGAGCCGGGCGCGGAGTTGGGACCGCTCCAGTCTCCGCCGGGGGCCTCGGTGGGCGCCCCCGGGGCGGCGCTCCAGGAGTCCCAGGTCCCGAGCGAGGCCCAGGGGTCGCTCTGCGCGGGCTCCGCGTCGCGCCGCGGCTGCTCGGACTCGGGGGCGGCGGACTTCCCGCCGGCCGCCGGCGGGGCCGCGGCGGGTTCCTCGGCGGCGTCCGCGGTGTCATCGATGATGACCCACGAGGACGCCTCCCCGGCGCCGCCGGCCGCTCCCGCGCCGGGGCCGCCCGCGTGCTCCCGTCCGTCGTTCATCCTGCCCGTCCTTCGATCCTCCGGGCGCCCTCGGGCGTCTCGACGACGGGCTGGAGCAGCTTGGCCAGCGCCTTCTGCTGGATCTGCCGCACCCCTTCGCGGGACAGCCCGAGTCGTTCGCCGATGACGCGCAACGCCTGCTCCGGCTCGCCGTCCAGTCCGAACCGGCGCGTCAGTACGTACCGTTCGCGGGGGTCGAGCAACGGCAAGCCGCGGCTGCTGAGGGCGCGCAGGTCGAAGCGGAGCATCACCTCGTCCTCGATGCTCGGGGACGCGTCGGGCAGCCGGTCCTCCCACGCGACGTCGTCCTCGCCCGGACCGCCCGCGACCGTGTGCAGGCTGTCCAGCCGGGGGGCGTCGAGCACGCGGCGCACCTGGGCCTCGGTCACGCCCGCGCGGCGGGCGATGTCGGCGTGGTCGAGCGGGGCGTCCGGCCCGGCCTCCTCCAGGAACGCCCGCTCGGCGGCCAGGATGGCCGGGCGCTTCTCGAAGTCCCCGGGATTGAGGTTGGGGTGGTCGGCGTCCCGCACCGCGCGCAGCACCTCCCGCTGGATGGGCTTGAACGCCCAGCTGGCGAAGGGGCCGCGGTTGGGGTCGTAGGAGGCGATCGCCCAGAGGAGCCCGACCTTGCCGGCGCTCTCGAAGTCCTCGATGTGCTCGCTGGACTTCGACGTGAACATCGTGACGTACCGGCGCACGAGGCCGAAGTTCGCGATCATGATTTCCAGCGTGAGGTCGTCGAACTCACGCTCGACCCGCCGTAGCACCAGTTCCGAGAGCATGTCGATCTCGCCGGAGTCGGCCCGCGCACGCAGCGCGGCGAGGCGCTCCTGGAGTTCGTGGCGACGGGCGAAGAGCTCGTCGTTGCGGGTACGGAACTCGTCGGCGGTGGGGCGCTCACCACGCCCTGGCTGCTCGCTGTCCATCCGTCTCCCTCGGCTAGTCGGGAATGCGAGGCTGGAGTTGTAGCTATGCACGTTCGATGCCGAACGGACCGGGAACGGTCGGAACTGAAACAGATCGTTGATACGTTCGCAGGCCGTTCGGACGGTCGCGAGACACTTGCTCGGCCGCTGAAAACGCGCGCTCGGCCGGGCGCCGGCGGAAGATCGCAGTTGAGCGCATCGCGGGGAGGCGCGCGACAGTCCGGAGAGGGATCCCCCCGACAAGTTCGTTGACAGAAAATTGACCTTCTATGGATCAGCTGTTGCCCCGCTGATGGTCGTTTGGTGTACACGCGGTGTGCCGGCAGCGGGAACGCCGAACCAGTTCCCCGCGTCGGGTTGCGGATTCCGGAACCGACGGACTCTAGAGGGCAGGGGGCAGGCGCTTAGGCTGCGGTAGGAACAGGCGAGGCCACGGGCCTCGTCTGCCAACGAAAGGAAGAACGACGGTGCAAACGATCCTCAGCGATCTCGGTCTCGAATCTCCGCTCGTCGGGACGACGGTGACCGCACACATCAGGTCGAGCGGCCCGGACGGGTTCCGCTGCGCCGTCTATGACGTCGCGACCGGGGAGGCCCGCGACGCCCTGCTGCCGCGCGCCGACGCCTTCGACCTGCCCGAGGGGGCCGCCCCGCCCGAACTGGCGGCGGGCAGCAAGGTCATCGCGCTGGTCGTCGGCGTCACCGCCGGCGCGGACCCGGGCTCCGAGCGGCTCATGCTCTCGGTCACGGCGCCCGAGCTCGTCGAGCGCCTGCTGGCGGGGTTCGTCGACGAACTGCTCAACGGCAAGGTCGTCATCAAGGCCATCGCCCGGGTCGCCGGGACCAAGACGAAGATCGCCGTGGCGCCCACCGTCACCGGCGTCGACGCGCGGGGAGCCTGCATCGGCCGCGGCGCGAGCCGGCTGAAGGGCGCCCAGAACCTGCTGAACCACGGCTACGGCAGGGAGCGCCTGGAGATCATCGAGTACGCCAAGGACCCGGCCGCCTTCCTGGTGAACGCCATGAACCCGGTGCAGGTCACCGACGCGCTCGCCGAGCGCGGGAACGCGATCGTCGCCGTCGAGGAGCACCAGCTCTCCGGCGGCATCGGCGAGGGCGGCCTGAACGCCCAGCTCGCCGGGCGGCTGACCGGCCACTACGTGCGGGTCGTCAAGACCGGCACCGACCTTCGCGAGGCGCTCGACCAGCTCGTGGCCGACAAGGCCGCCGCGGAGAAGGGCTGAGGCGACCGCCGTGGTCCCGGTGGTCGTGCACGCCCGGGCGGGGGTCCCGCCCTGCGGCGTAGAGGATCTGAGCGGCCCGGCCGGGGGGACCCTGGACCGGGAGACGCTCGTCGCGGCCGGCCAGGCGCTGACCTGGCGGTCGGTCTTCACCAGCGGCTCGCTCACCGCGATCCCGCTGACCCCGGCGTCCGCGGTGATCATCGGGCACGACGGGGAGACGCCGCCGGAGCTGTGGCACGACCGGTTCACCCGGGGGTTCGCCCACCGGATGGCGGGCGAGCTCACCATCGCCTCGGTCACCGCGGGGCTGCTCGGCGAGACGGTCTCCGGGAACCGGGACGAGGACGCGAAGCTGCTCGGCTCGGCGATCGACGGGCTCGCCCGGCTGCTCACCGACCTGGAGGAGGCGTGCTCGCCCGGCGAGAAGGCGGACCGGATCGTGGCCGACACCGTCCGGACCCACTCCGCCCTGCTGGGCGCGCTCGCCCACCAGCAGGTCTCGGCCCGCGACCAGGGCGACTTCATCGTCCACACGGTGCGGTCGGTCGCCCGGCACCTGACCCGGTCGGACCTGGAGTCGATGCGGGCCCGGATCGGGCTGCCGTGGCCGGCCCGCGTGACCAGCGGTGTCGGCGATCAGCTGGGGCTGGCCCGGTGGCGGGCCACCATGCAGTCCGACGGCGACCAGATGTGGTGCCGGCTCGAAGCGCAGAACGTCCTGGTCACCGAGCTGTGGCTGCGGAATCCTCAGGAGCCGCCGGAATGAGGTACCCGAATCCCGTCCGGGTCACGATCACGCCGTCGCCGAGCTTGCGGCGCAGCCGGGACACGTGCTCGGCCAGCGTCCGGGAGACGCCCCGGTCGGTGCCCCACACGTGCAGCATGATCTCCTCCTTCGAGACCGCCCGGCCGCGGTTCACCGCCAGGAACTCCAGGACGGCGTACTCCATGGGGGCCAGCCGCACCTCCGCTCCCTCCCGGAACACCTGCCGGGCGGTGAAGTCGACCCGGACCGGCGGGATGTCGAGGAGGTCGCCGCGGGTCTCGCCGGCGTGCCGGGCGATGGTGCCCGCGCTGCGCCGGAGCAGCGCCTGGATCCGGGCGATGAGCACTTCCGGGTGGAAGGGCTTGACGACGTAGTCGTCCGCGCCCAGCCGCAGCCCGAGCGCCTGCTCGTGCGGCTCGGAGCGGGCGGTCAGCAGGATGATCGGCGTGGTGTTCCCCTGGTCGCGCAGCTGGTCGATCAGGGACAGCCCGTCGATGTCGGGGAGGTTGATGTCCAGCAGTGCGAGGTCGATGTCCCCCCGGCGCAGCGCCAGCCGGGCCAGCTCGCCGTTGGCCACCGACTCGACCTGGTAGTGGCGCTTGCGCAGCAGTCCCGACACGAGCTTCACGAGACGCGCATCATCATCTACCACCAGGATCCGCGCCATGGCGCCATGATAACGGGGGTGCGACAGCCATCCGGAGTGGCAGGAAACAGGCCGAGGTGCCGGCAGGGCGCCGTGTGCTGTACGGCGTGGTCGCGGCCGTCGTCGTCCTGAGCGTCTTCGGGATGAGCGGTTCGCCGTACAACCGGGTCGGTCCCGGGCCGGCGATCCAGGTCGGCCGCCCGGAGGGCGGGTCCTGGTCGGTCCTGACGGCCCGCGTGCAGCGCAGCAACTGGTTCCAGTGGGGGAAGGCCGAACTCACCGGGGAACGCCTGGTCCGGGACGCGGGGCCGGGCCGCGGCGCCGCTCCGGCGCCGGGCGCCGACGCGATGAGCACCGCGCAGACGCACGCCGCGCTGGTCGCCGCCCAGCTCGCCGCCGGGCGGGCACCGGTGAGCGCCGCCGGCCTGCAGGTGAGCGCGGTCGGCGGGGCGGCCGCCGGAAGCGGCCTGCGCCCCGGCGACGTCCTCCTGGCGGCGGGCACCGCCGACCGTCTGACCCCGCTGCGCGCACCGGCAGACCTGGAGACGGCGGTCGCCGGGCGCGCGACCGTGCACGTGCTCGTCGTCCCGCACCTGTCCGGCGACGCGTGGGGGAGCGCCGAGGTCCGGCGGTTCCCCGTCGGCCGGCTCGCCGGGACGGTGGCAGGCCCCACCGTCTCGGTCACCGCCTACCCCCTCGGCCCGGTGGAGGGGCCGTCGGCGGGGCTCATCCTGGCGCTGGCCCGACTCGACGCGCTCACCCCGGGCGACCTGACCGGCGGGCGCCGCGTCGCCGGGACCGGCGCGATCGGACTCGGCGGGACCGTGACCGGCGTCGGCGACGTCCCCGAGAAGGTGCGCGCGGCGGTCGAGGCGCGCATGGACGTGTTCCTCGTGCCGATCTGGCAGCGGTCCGCCGCGGTCGCGGCGGCCGAGGGCACCCGCCTGCGGGTCGTGCCGGTCCGCACGGTGTCGGAGGCCGTCGAGCGGCTCTGCGCCGACGGAGGCCGCGCTCCGATCTGCTGACGCCCGGCTTGCCGGGACGGCGGAGGCGGGATCGCTCAGGGGCGGCGGAGGTGGGGCAGCAGCGCGGCGAGCACGCGCCGGTCGACGACGGGGTCGCTCTCCCCGAGCCAGGCCGCGATCCGCTCGCTGACCTGCTCCAGGGAGCCCGCGAGCAGGTCGCCGTACTCGGGCTCGGGGAACCGTGCCTGGGACGACCGCACGGGATCGTCCGGAAGCACGGCGACGAACCCGCGCACCCGCACGCGGCGCGGCACCACCTTGCGGATCTCCTTCACCGCGGCGCCGATGCCGGTGTCGCCGCCGGGGAACGGGCGCCCGATGGCCGTGAGCGCGCCCTTGCCCGTCCAGGCGTAGGCCCCGGCGGGCCAGCGGCGGGCCATGACGACGGCGAGCCGGTCGCCCCGCAGCACGACGTGCTCGACATAGTGCACCGCCTGCCCGGACGGCCGCGGCGCCGTGAGCGCGTGCACGATCCGGACCCCGTCGAGCCGGGCGAGCCGCTCCAGCCCGGCGGCGCTCTCCCGCGCCACCACCTGCCGGGAGAGGTCGTGGTCGAGCCCCGCCCCGGGCACGTTGAAGATCTGGTAGTCGAGCGACTCGGGGGCGATCAGCCGGTCCAGCTCGCGGCCCTTCCGGACGAGGTGCGGCGCCGCGGCCAGTCCCGCGCCCCCCACGGCGAGCCCCAGCAGCACGCCGCAGAGCGTCCAGAAGGCGCCGCCCTTCGTCTCGGCGGCGGCGAGCACGGCGCCCCCGGCGAACGTCAGCACGCACACGGCCCAGAGCCAGGACAGGGACCG
The DNA here is from genome assembly GCF_040492065.1 of Actinomadura sp. NPDC000929. Lineage (NCBI taxonomy): Bacteria > Bacillati > Actinomycetota > Actinomycetes > Streptosporangiales > Thermomonosporaceae > Actinomadura > Actinomadura sp. NPDC000929. The sequence continues at coordinate 28,020 of NZ_JBEUPA010000106.1, forward strand.
CAGCGTGGGCTCCAGCGCGATGAGCGGCATGGCGACCACGGGGAAGGCCACCAGGAGGAGGAACCCGAGCGGAAGCCCCGCGGGCCACAGCGCGAACACCGCGACCAGGAACACCACCGTCCATGCGGCGACGGCCGCCACCCGGTACCAGTGGGAGCCGAACCGGGGGCGGACGCGCGGGGCGGAACCGGGCGGGGGCGCCTGCGGCTTCGTGAAGGAGGGACCGGGCGGCGGGGTGCCGGAAGGGCCTCCGGATCCCGCGCCTTCCCGCCGTCCCCCGCTCTCCGCCCCCGGCCTCGGACCTGGCCCCGGCCGCGGCTCGGGATCGGGGGCCGGGTCGGGTTCCGGCCGGGAGGGAGGCGGCTCGGGCGGGGCCGTCCGGCCGCGAGCGTCGTACGCGGCGCGGGACGCCGGGTCCTTCAACGTGTCGTACGCCGTCTTGACCAGCCGGAACAGGCCGGAGGTGCCGCTGGCGTCGGGATGCACCGCGCGCATCGCCCTGCGGTACGCCCGCGTGATCTCCTCCGGCGTCGCGGTCCGCTCCACGCCGAGGAGTTCGTAGTAGTCCGGCTGATCGCTTCTCATCGCATCCCACTCGTCATCGGTCGTCCCTCCCGACCGTCCGCTGTTCCCGCCCCGCGGCTGGCCGGGAGCCGGCGGTGAGCGAAGACGGGCGGGGAGAACGGCTCCTCCCCGCCCGGCTCACTGGGTGCGCCTCGCAGCGCGCGGTCAGTCCTCCGCCGCGGGGACCGCCCAGAGGGTGATCATCGTGGCGGCGAACGTGGCGACCCCCGCGATGACGCAGGGGATGACGACCTGCCAGGCCGGGAACGTGGTCAGGGCCATGGCGCCCACGCCCGTCAGGCTGAAGGAGGCGGTGAAGAGGCCCCCGATCGCCGCGCCGAGCACGGGGTGGTGATACCCGCGCCACGTCCGGCGCAGGGACTGGACCGTCTGCGCGGTCCCGATGTAGAGCAGGATCACGCAGACGATGAACGGCACGACCACCGCGTCGAACGCCCACAGCAGCAGGAACACGGCCACGGTGGGGTAGAACGCGAGACGGAGGATCTCCTTGCGGTAGTTCGTCCAGCTCGCGAGGAGTTCGATCTCCTTGACCCGCGGGACGTCCGCGCGCTCGCGGAGCCACGGGAGGCGCAGCGCCAGCAGGAAGAGCAGGGCGGTGACGCCGGTCGCCGCCGTGATCACGCTGAAGGCGATGTGCACGCCCTGGAGGGTCCGCCCCGTGGGGACGTGGAGCACGGTCGCCGCGACGAAGACCCACGCCAGTGCGGCCGACAGGACCCGGGCCCTACGTGCCCGGGTTGATTCGGTTCTGGACATTCTGTTCTCGCTTTCCGTTGAGACGGGATCTGCCGGTCCCGAGGACTCGGCAGGCAATGACGACCGTGCGAAGTGGACGGGAAACGGCAACCGCCCCCACGAGGGGGCCGACCACGCGGCCGGAAAACGGAATGCCCCGGTGGGAACGGCGTCAGCCGTCCCCACCGGGGCACCGGTGTGCTCACTTCCTCCGGCAGGAGGAAGCGTGGGTGCCTCCGGTGGAACGGCCGTGGCCGCTCCACCGGAGACGGTGGTTCCCTTCGGTGGCCGCTAGGCGACTACCGCAGGTAGCTCTCCGGGAGCAGGTCGACCGGGTCGACCCACATCCCGTGGTAGAGCCCCGAGATGCCGAGCCGGTCGTTGACCGACACGACACGTCCCGGGTCGCTGCGGTACATGACGGCCCCCTGCTCGAGGGGGACGAAGTGCGAGAAGGGGTAGACGGCGAACGAACCGCCGCGGAACGTGAGCTTGCCGTGCTCGGTGAGGACCCTGGTCCACTCCTGCACGAAGTGCTCGATGGTCTGTTCCACGTAGTCGTTGACCGACATGACGGCGCCCACCAGCATCTGCCGGAGCACCGCCACCACGTAGGAGGCTCCGCACAGTTCCTGGACCGTGCGGAGTTCCGGTTCGAGGTACTTGCCCGCGAACTTGACCTTCGTCCGGAGTTCCGGGTCGAGGATCAGGTTCCAGAGTTCGTCCCCCGAGTTCCGCATCGTGTCCACCAGGACCTGGAGGCTCGGGGCGTGGCGCCCCGGCTTCATGCCCACCAGGACCTCGTCGAGCGGTGCGAGTTCGTCACGGTCGACGATGTCCGCCGGGTCGAACCGGTCACCCTGGACCTCCCGAAGGATCTCCATGGTGCGGTCGCTTCCCTGTCGGCATCGCCTGGTGGCTTCCTCGCACCACCGCTGATAGGCCCTGGCCGAGGTCTGCTCCTGCTGCATGGCCGGGAGCAGGTAGGTCCAGTAGGCCCTCTGCGGCACGTCGATCACCTTGGGGCACCGGAGGTTCTCCGGTGCGTGCGCCATCACGTTTCCGGCGAAGGTGGCCGCCAGGCGCGCGAGGTTCTCCTCGTAGAAGGAGAGCTCCCGGACGAATCCGGCCGAGGTGATGAACTCGCCCACGTTCCCTTCCGCGCCGTGAGAGCCGAGCTGGAACGAGGTCCGCCGGCCTTCCGGGTCGGTAGAGATGGTGGCCCTGCTGCTGCCGTTGCAGCCACCCATGACGACGGACACGATCTCCGGCCTGTCGGCCAGGGCCTTGTCCGGTTCGCCGAGGATGAGCACGTGGTCGAAGGCGTTGCCGAGCTTGAAGCCGGCGTAGGCCCCCTGCACGTACGCGGAGCCGTCCTTCCTGAACCGGAGTTCGTAGACGACGCTCTCGTCCGCGACGGTGCCCGGGTCGACCGTCAGCTGGAGACCCCTCACGAGGTCCCCGACCTTCCGGCCGGCCTTGGTCGTGATCTTGCCCGCGCCGAAGTCCAGGTGCCCGAGAGCACCCTTCACCGGCTCGGGCGACCACAACCAGTTCGGCGTGATCAGGGCGCGCTCCCGTCCGAGGTGGACGGGGGTGATGCGGGACGAGTCGGGCCCGTCGGGGTCCGACTCTGTTGCCCAGCGGATGAGACCGCCGGAGTCCGGGCGTGCCATATGGCACACCTCCTTTTGGGTTGTACTGCGCCCGGGACTGAGTCCGGACGGCGCGGCTCGGAAGCCACTCACGTGGTTGAGCCACGCACAGTTGACTGTGCTGGTCGAACACGGATCGGCAAGTGAAAATCGAAATGACGGCCGTGTAACCGAGGTAACAGAAGATCGGTGACCTGGAGAGACGGGAAGAGGCGGGAACGGAGCAGTGCTCCGTTACCGGCTACCGGGTGGGAGGCGGCCCGCACTCGGCCGC
>NZ_JBEUPA010000107.1:0-31263 GCF_040492065.1 Actinomadura sp. NPDC000929
CGAGCCCGGCGAGGAGCACCACACCAACGGTGAGCGTGGTGGCCTGTGGCGTCACGCGGACCGTGCTCCCCCCTCAGACGAGCGCCGGCTCACCCACCGTGACGCTCGCCGACAGGTCGTCGAGCACCTCGCTCAGACGGTCCAGGGCCGCCGCGATCCACGGCAGGGACGCCGGGGCGGGCGAGGCCAGGGCCGCGAGGCGCTGCTCGTCGTCCTCTCCGTAGAGCAGGCTCGGCGCCACCCGCATGCGCAGCGCCGCCGGGGCGTCCCCGAACGAGCTGCCGGGCAGGACGCCCATTCCGTACCGTTCCAGGAGAAGGTGCGTGAGGTCCGCGCCCGTCCGGATGCCGTGGTCGGCCTCCAGCTTGTCCCGCATCGGGCCGAAGTCGGGATAGAGGTAGAAGGCCGCTTCCGGACGCACGACCCGCGCGCCGGCCGCGGCGAACCGGTCGGCGACCGCGCCGGCGACGGCGCCGTGCAGGCGCCTGCTGCGGTCGACGTGCTCGACCAGCTCCGGCGGCTCGGCGAACGCGAACGCGGCGGCGTGCTGCATCGGGGCCGGAGCGCTGGACCAGATCTCGCTGGCCACCCCGAGCAGGCTGTCGCGCAGGGCCCGGCCGAACGGCCCGTCCGGCAGCCGCGCCACCCCGATCCGCCATCCGCCGGCCGCCAGGCTCTTGCTCAGCGCGGTCGTCACGACGGTCCGCTCGGGGGCGTACCGCGCCGGGCTCGGCACCGTCGTGCCGGGCACGTGCACCAGGTCGCGGTAGATCTCGTCGGAGATGACGACCAGGTCCTGTTCGCGCGCGACCGCGCACAGCCGCCGCACGGTGGCCTCGGAGGCGATGGTCCCGGTCGGGTTGTCCGGGAGCGTCACCACGACGGCCCGCACGTCGCGGCCCCGGGCGCGGGCCCGCACCACCGCGTCGGCCAGCAGCGCCGGGCTCGGGACGCCGCCCTCGCCGGGAGGCGTCGCCACCCGGATCGGCTCCACGCCCGCCAGCGACGCCTGCGCCGCGTAGCTGACCCAGCTCGGGGCCGCCACGACGACGTCGCCGCCCAGCGCGGTCAGCAGGGCGAACAGCAGCGGCTTGCTGCCGGGGCCCGCGACGACCGCGGCGGGGTCGGTGGGCAGCCCGCGGCGGGCCCAGTATCCGGCCGCGGCGGCGCGCAGCGCGGCACTCCCGGCCACCGGGCCGTAACCCCCCTGGCCCGCGGCGGCGCCGAGCTCGCGGGTCAGGGCCGGATGTATCGGTATCCCGGCTTCTCCGAAGCCGAGGGGAAGCACGCGCTCCCCCCTCCTGCGCTTGCTGGCGAGCGCCTCGTTGACCGCGAGCGTGGCGGACAGGGGGACCGGGCGCGGCTCGAACGACAGCGGCCGGACGGCTGAGGGCAGGTTCTGGGGCATGAGCACTCCATTAGGGCATGACAGATTCACGGAGGGTAATCGTGGAATCCCCGTGTGTTGCGACCCGGCCGGGTTCGACTAACTCTTGCCCTCAACGAGCATCATTACAAGCGAGTCTCGCCGATGCTGACCGTAAGATGGGCTGATGCTAGAGCTGCGCCGCCTGCGGCTTCTCGCCGAGTTCTCCCGCCGCGGCAGCATCGCCGCCACCGCCGCCGCCCTGGGCTACACGCCCTCGGCGGTCTCCCAGCAGCTGGCCGCCCTCGAACGGGAGGCCCGCGTCCCGCTGCTCGACCGGACGGCGCGCAGCGCGGAGTTGACCGACGCCGGCCGCCGCCTCGCCGAGCGCGCCGAGGAGATCCTCGGCCTCGTGGAGACGGCCGAGGCGGAGCTGTCCGCCCAGGCCGACGCGCCCATGGGCCGGGTCGTGGTCACCGCCTTCCCGACCGCGGCCGTCGCGTTCGCCCCCGCACTGGCGCAGAGCCTCGGCGACCATCCCGGGCTCACGTTCGTGCTCCGGCAGACCGCGCCCGGCACCGGCATCCGCCAGGTGCAGAACGGCGAGGTCGACATCGCGCTGATCGACGACTGGACGGGGAAGGTCCCCGACCAGTCGCCCGCGGCGCTGGAGTTCTTCCACCTGCGCCGCGACCCCCTCGTCCTGGTCGTCCCGGACACCCATCCCATGGCCCGTCCGGACCGGCCGGTCGAACTGCAGCGGCTGCGGGACGAGCCGTGGATGGCGGCGCCGGCCGGGGAGCCGTCGCGGCAGGCCGTCGAGCGGCTTCTGGACACGGTCGGCGGCGCCCGCCCTGTACCGTGGGAGTTCGAAGGCCTCCACACGATCCTGAGCCTCGTGGCCCGCGGCATCGGTATCACCGCGGTGCCGGCGCTGGCGCTCGCCGCCGGCGACCAGGGCGTGGCGGTCCGGCGCATCCCCGAATGCAGGCTGGCCCGAGAGGTCTACGCCGTGACCCGCACCGCCAGCGTGCGCAGGCCGTCCGTGGCGGTCACCCTGCGCGCGATCTACGCGGCCGCGAAAGAGGTCCAGATCACCGCGCCCGAGTCCTGAAAAGGGTTTGGGGATACCCGGAAGAAGTCCCTCGTGACCTCTGCCGGAACGCGGAAATAAGCCGGAGAGGCGGGTTCGGACCTGGCCGCATCCGGCCTTGATTCGCACCAAGGGGGCGTCGAGGCCGAACTAACAGGGGAAACGGCTGCGCGGGGACGGATCCGTCGAAACCGGACGGACGCGCGCGGATCATCACGTACGGTGGGGCGAATCGTGAGCACATCCGAGACCATGTACACCGATCGGGGAGCGCAGCGCTCGATGGAACGACCGGCGACCATGACAGCGGAAGAACCACCAGGCCTGGTGCGGGCACCGAAGCCGCAGGACGGCCAGGGGGCCGCGGGTGGCCACCACATCTTCGAACTGCCGCGGGTGACCGCGCTGCTGATGCACGCGCTCCCGCGCTTCGTCGAGGGGGTCATCGCCCCCGTCGCGGTCTTCTACGCCGCCCTCGTGGTCCTCGGCCTGAACGGCGCGCTCGTCGCCGCCGTCGCCTGGGTGTACGGCGGGATCGTCTACCGGTACGTGCGCGGGCACCCGGTGTCGGGGATGCTCATGCTCGCCGCGGTCGGCGTGACCGTCCGCGCCGCCCTCGCCGCCGCGACGCACAGCGCCGTCGTCTACTTCCTCCAGCCGACCCTCGGCACGCTCGCCGTCAGCATGGCCTTCCTCGCCTCGGTGCCGCTCCGGCGGCCGCTCGCGATGAAACTCGCCAAGGACATGGCGCCGATCCCCGACGCGTTCTACAAGAACGCCCGGGTCCACCAGTTCTTCCTGCGGATCTCGCTGCTCTGGTCGGCGGTGCTGCTCACGAACGTGGGCGTCAGCCTCTGGATGCTCTTCAACGAGTCGATCAGCATGTACCTGTGGTTCCGCACCGGCATCGTCGCGGGCCTGGGAGCGGTCGGCATCGCGATCTCGGTCTGGGGCTTCAAGCGCGTGGTGCGCCACGTCAACCGCGAGCCCGCTGCGGCGGCCGCCCCCGCGATCGCCCCCGCGGCCGGCGCCTGACCGCGCCGTCTTCGGCCCCCGTTCGTCCCCTCTGTCCTCCTCTCACCCTGCTCTGGCCGTGCTCTGACCCTCTCTGAGCAGCGAATCTCCGCTGATGTCCGAACCTGGGCGTGATTCAGGGCGTCTCCATCCTTAGATAGATTTCACCTACACGGGGTGAATGTTTGAGGTTGGGGGAGTCAGTGGTGACAAAGGGTCGGTTGGGGCCTGTGGTGGCCGGCGGGACGGGAGCGCTGGCGCTGCTCGTGACCGGCTGCTCGATCGGGGGCGAGGGCAAGCTCGCCTCGGGCGGGTCGGACACGACCGTGACGATCACGCCGGCGAACGGGACCGCCCAGGTCAAGCCGGACGGCACGATCGAGGTCAAGGCCTCGGGCTCGAAGCTGAGCAACGTCACCGTCCAGGGCGGGGGCGCCGCGATCTCGGGGAGCTACGGGGACGGCCGCAAGACGTGGCGTTCCACCCGCACCCTGACCCCCGGGACGTCCTACACGGTCACGGCCCAGGCCGGCGAGGGCGGCAAGGCCCGCACGGTCACCAGCTCGTTCACGACGCTGAAGCCCGCCCAGACGCTGTCGATCGCGGACATCACCCCGAACCTCGCCGGGGAGAAGGTCGGCGTCGGCATGCCGATCTTCGTCCGGTTCAACCGGCCGGTCGCCGACAAGGCCGCGGTGGAGCGGACGCTGCGCGTCAGCCCGGAGAAGCCGGTCGAGGGCGCCTGGCGCTGGGTCGGCTCCGACCAGGTCATCTACCGGACCAAGACGTACTGGCAGCCGCACCAGACGGTCCGCTTCCAGGCCGACCTCGCCGGGGTCAACGCGGGCGGCGGCGTGTACGGGGCCAAGGACGCGCGGGCGACCATCACCATCGGCGCCGCGCAGATCACCACCGGCGACATCGGCGACCACCACATGACGGTGACGCGGGACGGCGAGAAGCTGCGCACCGTGCCGTTCAGCGCCGGCAACGGCCAGACGCGGGAGTTCACCACCACCAGCGGCGTCCACCTCCTGATGGAGAAGGGCAACCCGGTCACGATGACGTCCCCCGGACGCAAGGAGGGGGACGCGGGCTACTACAAGACCGTCGTGAACTACGCGGTCCGCTTCTCCAACAGCGGCGAGTACGTGCACTCCGCGCCGTGGTCGGTCGGCTCCCAGGGCTCGGCGAACGTCAGCCACGGCTGCCTGAACGTCAGCCCCGCCAACGCCAAGTGGTTCTACGACGTCATGCAGCGCGGCGATGTGATCAAGCTGACCGGGACCGATCGCGAGGTCGAGTGGGACAACGGCTGGAGCGTCTGGCAGCTCTCCTTCGACAAGTGGCGGGAGGGCAGCGCGCTCCGCTGAGTCGGCTGCCGGGGGCGGGGGAGGGGCGACGAAACCTCCGTCTTGCAACGCTTTGATCTCAGCCACCCGCAAAAACCCTGGGACATGGCATGATCGTCGACTTTTGTCGCTAATGTCGCTCTGGTAGACGGCGGGGTTCTGGAGGTCAACGGTGCAGCGGAGGCTTTCCGCAGGGGTTCGGGCTGGCGCGGGAATGGCGGGGGTCGTCCTCCTCTTCACGACGGCCTGCAGCGGAGGAGAGAAGGACTCCGGCGTCACCGTCGGAGAGAAGGGCGACGCGAGCGTCCCGCAGGTGACGATCAACCCGGGCAACGGCAACACCAAGGCCAGGCCCGAGGACGGCGTCGTCGTCACCGCCGCGGGCGGGACGCTCGAACAGGTCTCGGTCACGCTCAAGGGCAAGCCCGTGGACGGCACGATGGCCGCCGACAAGACCAACTGGAAGTCGCGCACGCTGCGCCCCGGTGCCAAGTACCAGGTCACCACGGTCGCCAAGAGCCCCAAGGGCAAGACGGCCACCGTCAACGCCGTGTTCGCCACGCTCAAGGCCGCCGGCGAGCTCAGCATCGTCGACATCACGCCGAGCAAGAACGAGAAGGTCGGCGTCGGCATGCCGATCCAGGTGGTCTTCAACCGGCCGGTGGCCGACAAGAAGGCCGTCGAGAGCGCTCTCGAGGTCAAGTCGACCACGCCCGCCACCGGCGCCTGGTACTGGCTGAACGACACCACGGTGATCTTCCGTACGAAGAACGGGACCTGGTGGGCGCCCAACCAGCAGGTGACGTTCACCGCCAAGCTGGCCGGGGTGAGGTCGGGCAAGAGGACCTACGGCTTGACGGACTACACCCGCGGGTTCCGCATCGGCGACGAGCACATGGTCAAGGTCAGCACCAAGACGCACAAGCTCGTCGCCACCAAGAACGGCAAGAAGATCCGCAGCTGGGGGATCAGCGCCGGCCGCGGCGGCCGCGTCGTCAACGGCGTCGACACCTACCTCACCACCAGCGGCATCCACCTGACCATGGGCAAGGAGAATCCGGCGATCATGACGTCGGAGTGGATGGGGGTCAAGCCCGACGACAAGGCCAACGGCGGCTACAAGGAGGTCATCCCGCACGCGGTGCGGATCTCCAACAGCGGCGAGTACATCCACTCGATGGCCGCCACGACCTGGGCGCAGGGCCGCCAGAACGTCAGCCATGGCTGCCTCAACTCCCCGCCCGCCGCCGCCCGCTGGTACTACCAGTGGTCCTACCGCGGCGACCCGGTGATCATCACCGGCACCAAGCGCAAGCTGGACCCGATGAACGGCTGGAGCTACTACCAGATGTCGTGGGACCGGTGGGTGAAGGGCAGCGCCCTCGACCGAACCGTGACCACCGGCTGACCATGGCCGGGCCCCGCCCCGGGAACGGCCCGGACACGGCCGTCGGCGATCGGGGACCCGGTGAACCAGCCAGCGCACCCGCTGCGACTGCGGCGCCGCCTCCGGCGCAGGGCGCACCGCGTCCTGCGCCGCGCGGCGCTCTGGACGCTGCGCCCGCTGCGGCGAAGGCGCCAGCCGCCGCCCGGTGACCGGCTCCGCGTCCGCGTCCTGCTGCAGAACGCCCACGGGACGGGCGGGACGATCCGCACGGTGCTGAACCTGTGCGGCCACCTGGCCCGCGACCACGACGTCGAGATCGTCAGCGTGCTGAAGCGGAGCCGGAGGCCCTTCTTCCCGCTCCCCGCCGGGGTCACGGTCACCTACGCCGACGACCTCCTGGGGCCCAAGGGGCGTTCGGCCCGCCTGCTGTCCAGGCTGCCGAGCCTCCTGACGCCGGCGGACGAGGCGTCGTTCCGCCACATGAGCCTCTGGACGGACGTGTGCCTGCTGCGCCGCGCCGTCTGGCGCGCGGCCCCGCCCGACGTGCTCATCGGGACCAGGCCGTCCCTCAACCTCCTGGCGGCCGAGCTGGCGCCGGCCGGGGTGGCGACGATCGGCCAGGACCACATGCACCTCGGCGCCTACCGGCCCGTCCTCCGGCGGCAGATCGTCCGCGCCTACCGCCGGCTCGACGTCGTCACCACGCTCACCGAGGCCGACCGCGCCGAGTACGAGGCGGCGCTCGCGGGATCCCCCGTGCGCGTCGTCCGCATCCCGAACGCCGCGCCCGCGCTGCCGGAGCGGCCGTCGCAGCGCGTGCACAAGGTCGTCGTGGCGGCCGGGAGGCTCGTCCACGCCAAGGGTTTCGACGTGCTCCTGCGCGCGTTCGTGCCGATCGCCGCCGAGCACCCGGACTGGACCCTGCGGGTCTTCGGGGGCGGGCCCCGGCGCGACCGGCTCCGCGCGCTGATCGACGACCTCGGCCTCGGCGGGCGGGCCGAGCTGTGCCCCCGCACCCGGGACCTGCACGGGGAGATGGGGCGGGCGGCGGTCTACGCGCTGTCGTCGCGCCGCGAGGGCATGCCCATGGTCGTCATCGAGGCCATGGGGATGGGGCTGGCGGTCGTGGCGTTCGACTGCCCGACCGGGCCGGCCGAAATGATCGTCCACGGCCGGGACGGGCTGCTCGTCCCCGCGGGGGACGTGGACGCCCTGACCGCGGCGCTCCGCGCGGTGATCACGGACTCCGGGCTGCGGGACCGCCTGGGCGAGGCGGCCCTGCGGTCCGCGCGGGCCCACCACCTGGACCGGATCGGCCCCCGGTGGTCCCGCCTGATCCGCGAGCTCGTCCCCGCCGCCCCGCCCCCGCGGCGGGCCCGGCGGGCCGGCGTCAGCCCCTGAGCAGGCCGCGCACGTAGGCGGCCTGGCCCGCGTGCTGGAGGTCGTCGGAGATCACGCTGACCAGCCGGACCGCCAGCGTGACCGGCGGATCCCACGCCCGGTCGACGATCCGGGGGAGGTCGGCGTCGGTCAGCGCGGACACGTATCGGACGGTCCGGGAGTGGACGGCGTCGTGATAGCCCGTGAGCAGGTCGGCCTCCACCCGGACGGCGGCGACGTCGTCCGGAGTGTGGCCGTATCCGGTGTCGGAGGCGTCGAACGGAAGGGCGAAACGGTCGGCCCAGCCGTCCCGCGTCCACACCTGGTCGGTGCCGGCGACCCCGGCGACGTGGTCGTCCTGGATACGGGTGAGGTGCCAGACGAGCCACGCGATCGAGTTGGCGTCCTCGGCGGGGCGGCGGGCGAGCTGCGGCCCGCTGAGGCCTCCGACCGCCCCGTGGACGACCTGCCGGATCCGGTCGAACGCGTCGGTGAGCAGTTCAGCACTGGTCATTGGTCCGACGCTACCGTGGCCCGGCCCGGCCTCCAGGCTCCGGCCCCCGCATCCGGACGCGTCGCGAGGGGGATTTCGGCGTTCCGCTTGATACTCCTTGTGATCGATACGATCCTTGCTGTAGTCGATCGGGAGGTCATCTGCCGCGGCGACGACCTGCCCGCCGGGGCGCGCCCGCGGACCACGGCGTGACGGCGCGCACCCGTGCCGTTGGAAGGGGGACCGGGGGTGAACGGCTCCGCGTTCGTGCACCAAGGCTGCGTCTACTCCAGCGACGACGAATTCTTACGGATGGCGGTCCCGTTCATCGACGAGGGGCTCCGGCGGGAGGAGCCGGTGCTGGTGACCACCACGCCCGTCAATCTCGGCCTGGTGCGGACCGCCCTCGGCCGGCACGCCCGCAACGTCGACTACGCCGAGTCCGCGTCCTTCGGCCGCCGCCCGCCGCAGCGCGTCGCCGCGTTCACCGGCTACCGGCACCGGCATCCCGGCGCCGCGCGCGTCCGCATCCTCGCCGAGCCCGTGTGGGCCGGACGGTCGGCCCGGCAGGTCGAGGCGTGGGAGTGCATGGACTCCGCCCTCAACGCGGTCCTGGCCGGCACCGGCATCCACATGGTCTGCCCCTACGACGCCCGCACCCTCGAACCGGAGATCGTCGGCAACGCCCTGCGCACCCACCCGCACATGGTGGACGGCACCGACGTGGCCGCGAGCCCGGGGTACACCGAGCCGGTCGCCTTCGTCCGCGACCGGGCGGCGCCGCTGGCCGCCCGCCCGGACGACGCCGTCACCGTGCCGTTCACCGGCGACCTGGCCCGGATGCGGCACACCGTCGTGCTGGAGACGGCGCTGCTCGGGCTGTCCGGCGAGCGCTTAATGATCTTCGCGGCGGCGGTCGGCGAGATGCTCACCGGCGTGCCCGGCGCCGGGGGCCGCCGCCCGAGCGTCGCGCTGTGGGGCCGGCCCGGGGAGGTCGTCTGCGACGTCGACCTGCCCGCCACCGCGTCCCTCGATCCCTTCATCGGCCTCCACCCGCCGACGCTCGATCCGCGGCCGGGCGACGGCATCTGGCTCGCCCGGCAGATCTGCGACCACCTCGACGTGCGATCCGGGCCGAGCGGCACCACGGTCCGGCTGCACACCCCGACCCTGCGCGACACCGACACCGACACTGACACCTGCGGCGGCGCCGGTGCCTGACCCGGGTCCCGGTGCCTGAGCCGGGCGTCCGCGCAGTTGGCGGGCCACCGAATGGGTAGGCGACCGGCATGAGCACTCCCGCGCCCGACCGGCGCCCGCCCGACCGCGGGTACGCGGCAGAACTGCGCGACGCGGTGACGCTCCGTGCGTTCGCCCTGATCAGCGGGGTCCTGCTGCTGCAGTTCGGGTTCATCCTGTCCTACATCGGCGCGTTCCATTCGCCGGCTCCGCACCGCGTCCCCGTCGCGGTGGTCGCGCCGCCGGCCGTGGCGGGCCAGGTCGTCGCGCGGGTGAACGCGCTGGAGGGCGCACCGCTGAAGGCCCGCACGGCGCCCGACGCGCAGCAGGCCCGCCGCGACATCCTGCACCGGGACGTCGACGCGGCGATCATCGTGAACCCGCGCGGCGGCACCGACACGCTCCTGGTCGCCTCCGCCGCCGGCCCGGCGCTCGCCGGCACCGCGACCGACGTGGCGCACCGGCTGGAGACCGCCCAGGGCCGGCAGGTGACGGTCGTCGACATCCGGCCGCCCGGCCCCAAGGACGGCCGGGGCCTGTCCTCCTTCTACCTCGTCATCGGCTGGGTCGTGGGCGGCTACCTGGCGGCGGCGATCCTCGCGGTCGCGGGCGGCGCCCGCCCGGCCAACGCGCGCCGCACGGTCATCCGGATGGGGGCGCTCGCCCTGTACGCGGTCGTGTCGGGGCTCGGCGGCGCCCTCATCGCCGGCCCGCTCCTCGGCGCCCTTCCGGGCCACTTCTTCCCGCTCTGGGGGATCGGGGCGCTCGTGGTCTTCGCCGCGGCGGCCGCCACCGCCGCGCTCCAGACGTTGTTCGGGCTCGTCGGGATCGGCCTGGCGATCCTGCTGTTCGTCGTCCTCGGCAATCCCAGCGCCGGCGGCGCCTACCCGGTCGCGCTCCTGCCGCCGTTCTGGCGCTCGATCGGCGGGTGGCTTCCTACCGGCGCGGCCACCACCGCCGTCCGCAACACCGTCTACTTCTCAGGCAACGCCACGGCGCACGCGCTTTGGGTGCTGGCAGGGTGGGCGCTCGCCGGGGCGGTCGTCGCCCTGGCCGTGTCCGCGCTGCGCCCGCGGACGACCGCCCCGGCCGAGGGGGCCGCCTCAGCCCGGAGGGCTTGACACCGGCAGCCGGACGGTGACGACGAGGCCGCCCCCGGGGCGCGGCGACGCGGTCACCGTGCCGCCGTGGGCCGTCGCGGTCGCCCGGACGATCGACAGTCCGAGGCCCGAGCCGCGGTCGGAGCGCACCCGGTCGTTGCCGAGCCTCCGGAACGGCTCGAAGATCGTCTCGATCTCGTAGGCGGGGACCGTCGGGCCGGTGTTGGCGACCGTGAGCTCGGCCCAGCCGTCCCGGACCCGGGTGGCGACGTGCACCTCGCCGCCGTCGCGGTTGTGCCGGATCGCGTTCTCCACCAGGTTCTGCACGAGCCGCTCCACCAGCACCGGATCGCCGGAGGCGGGAGCCGGGCCGAGCAGGCGGTCCGCGGTCACGCCGCGGCCCTCCGCCTCGGCGGCGGCCTGCCGCAGGACGTGCCCGGCGACGTCCGCGAGGTCGAGCGGCCCGGCGTCGACCACGACGTTCTCGGTCCCGGCGAGGGTGAGCAGCCCGTCGATGAGCCGCTCGTGCCTGCCGTTGACGACCAGCAGCGACTCGCCGAGCCGCTTGACGTCGTCGGTGGCGTCCGGGCGCCGCACCGCCACGTCGACCAGCGTCCGGTTGATGGCGAGGGGGGTGCGCAGCTCGTGGGAGGCGTTCGCGACGAACCGGCGCTGCCCGTCGAACGCCCGCGCCAGCCGGCCGAGCATGGTGTCGAAGGTGTCGGCCAGCTCCTTGACGTCGTCGCGCGGGCCCTCGTAGGCGATCCGCTCGGTGAGGTCGTGGCTGCGCGCGACGCGGCGGGCCGTCTCGGTGATCGCGTGCACGGGGCGCAGGGCCCGGTCGGCGAGAAGCCAGCCGAAGCCGAGCCCCGCCGCGCCCACCAGGCCGAGCGCGATCCCGCCCTGGGTGAGCAGCGCGTTGAGAGTTTCCCGCTGGTAGTCCGCACGCCCCTTGATCAGGGCGCCCTGCACGCGCCGCACGGTGAGGTCCGACTCCTTCCCGGGCATCGGAGCGGCCTCCTTCACGGCCGCGGGTCCCGCGGCCGTGAAGACGCGGTCCTGCGCGGGTTCCCCCTGCCTCTGGAGACTGTTCTGGACGAGAAGGTAGGTCAGGCCGAGCAGCACGATGCCCGCGCCGAGGAACAGGCCCGTGTAGAGGATGGTCAGCCGCAGGCGGATCGTCGGCCGCAGCCGGCCGGCGAACCCCGCGGTGCTCGCGGCGCTCATGGGATCCGGTACCCCACTCCCGGGACGGTCTCGATGACCGGGGGATCGCCGAGCTTGCGGCGCAGCTTCATCAGCGTCACCCGGACGGTGTTGGTGAACGGGTCGGTGTGCTCGTCCCACACCTTCTCCAGCAGCCGCTCGGCGGACACGATCGTCCCGTCGGCGCGCAGCAGCTCGGCCAGCAGCCCGAACTCCTTGCGCGCCAGGTGGACGTACCGGCCGTCGCGGTACACCTCCTGGCGGGACGGGTCGACCCGGATCCCGGCGCGCTCCAGCGCCGGCGGGGCCGCCGGGCGGGCCCGCCGGCCGAGCGCGAGGATCCGCGCCACCAGCTCCTCGAACGCGAACGGCTTGGTGAGGTAGTCGTCGGCGCCGATGCGCAGCCCGTCGACCCGGGCCGGGACGGTGACGGCGGCGGTGAGCATCAGCACCCGCACGAGCGCGCCGGACTCCACCACCGCGCGGCACACGTCGTCGCCGTGCACGACCGGCAGGTCCCGGTCGAGGACGAGCACGTCGTAGTCGTGCACGCCGAGCCGCTCCAGCGCGGCGTCCCCGTCGTAGACCACGTCCACGGCGAGGGCCTCCGCCCGCAACCCCTCGGCGATCGAGTCGGCGAGCATCCGCTCGTCCTCGGCGATCAGTACCCGCACGTCCGCCACCCCTGCCGCTCCTTCGGACCCGCCCCCCGGCGCGTCCCGCCGCCCCAGCTTCGGGCAGCGGGCGTAACGCCGGCATAACGCGATCCGGTTACGCCGGGGTTACCGGCCGGAGGCTGGACTTGCGGTCGCCGCCGGCGCACCGCCCGGCGGAGACGACGAGGAGACGACCCGATGCGACGACGTATGCTCGCCGCGCTGGCGCTCGCCCCCGCCCTGGCCATCGGCGCGCAGGGCTGCGGGGGCGGGGACGGCGGGGGCGGCACCGCCAAGGCCGCAAGCGACGACCAGAAGATGCGCGAGTTCGCCCGGTGCATGCGCGCCAACGGGGTGGACATGCCCGACCCGAAGAACGGACGGATCGAGATCCGGGCGTCCGCCAGGCCGGGCGGCCCCCGCAAGGGCGGCGGGCCGGAGACCGACGGCAGGATCCAGGCGGCGCAGAAGAAGTGCGCGCACCTGATGCCGAACGGCGGCAAGCCGCCCAAGCCGAAGCCCGAGGAACTGGCGAAGATGCGCGCGTTCGCCAAGTGCATGCGCGACAACGGCATCGGCGCGTTCCCCGACCCCGAGCCGGACGGCGGCATCAAGATCCAGGCCGGGAAGGGCACGGGGGTGAACCCCGAGAGCCAGAAGTTCAAGAACGCGCAGAAGGTCTGCGCCAAGTTCTCGCCCGACGGCGGCAAGGGACCCGTGACGAGCCGGGGCGGCGACTAGTGGCCAGGACGCGCACCATCGTCCTCGGCGCGGCCGGGGCGGTCGTGGCCGGCGGCGCGGGGCTCGCGACGGTCGGCCTCGGCGGCGGCGGCGACACCGCCGCCGCCCGCAGCGCCCTCCCGCCCGCGACGGCGGCGATCGAGCGCACCACGCTCACCGAGACGCAGGACGTGGACGGCACGCTCGGCTACGGCGGGACCCGCACCGTCGCCGGCGCCGGGCGCGGGACCCTCACGTGGCTGGCGGGTCCCGGCTCGGTCGTCTCCAGGGGCAGGGCGGTGTACCGGGTCGACGACAGGCCGGTGCCGCTGCTGTACGGCAGGCTGCCGCTGTACAGGACGCTCGCCGAGGGGACGAAGGGCTCCGACGTCCTGCAGCTCGAACGGAACCTGCGGGCACTCGGCTACACCGGGTTCACCGTCGACAGGACCTACGACGCCGCCACCGCGGCGGCCGTGCGGCGCTGGCAGGACGCCCTCGGCGTCGGCGAGACCGGCCGGGTCGCCCCCGGCGCGGCCGTCGTCGCGTCCGGCCGGATCCGGATCGCCGAGCGCAAGGCGAACGTCGGCGACCGCGTCGGCGGGCCCGTCCTCACCTACACCGGCACGACCCGGGTCGTGTCCGTCGACCTGGACGTCGAGTACCAGCGGCTCGCGAGGAAGGGCGCGGAAGTGGAGATCGAACTGCCGTCCGGAGACACCGTCACGGGGCGGATCTCCTCGGTCGGGAAGGTCGCCAAGGAGGGGGCGCAGGACCAGCCGACCACCGTGGAGGTCGAGATCGCGGTCGCCGGCCGCGCGAAGCTCGGCTCCTACGACAAGGCGCCCGTCGAGGTGCACCTCACCGCGAACCGGCATCCCGGCGTCCTCGCCGTGCCGGTCGGCGCGCTGATCGCCCGGGGCGACGGCGGCTACGCCGTCCAGGTCGTCCAGGACGGGCGGGTCCGCACGGTGCCCGTCGAGACCGGGGTGTTCGCCGGGGGCCGGGTCGAGATCTCCGGACCGGGCCTCGCGGAGGCCATGAAGGTCGGGGTGCCGGCATGAGCCCGGTCGTGGAGCTCAGGGAGGTCACCAAGACCTATCCGGGCGGGGTCACCGCGCTCGACGCGGTGTCGCTGACCGTCGCGGAGCGCGAGCTCCTCGCGATCGTCGGGCCGTCCGGATCGGGGAAGTCGACGATGCTGCACCTGCTCGGCACGCTCGACCGGCCGAGCGCCGGCACCGTCCTCGTCGAGGGCGGGGACGTGTCGCGGCTCACGGACCGGCGCCTGTCCGCGCTGCGCGCCCGGCGGATCGGCTTCGTGTTCCAGCAGTTCCACCTCGCCGCGGGCGTGAGCGCGCTCGACAACGTCGCCGACGGGCTCCTGTACGCGGGCGTTCCGCAGCCGCAGCGGCGCCGCCGGGCCCGCCACGCGCTGGAGCGCGTCGGGCTCGGCCACCGGCTCGGCCACCGGCCGCACCAGCTGTCGGGCGGCGAGAGGCAGCGGGTCGCGATCGCCCGCGCCGTGGTGGGGGAGCCCGCGCTGCTGCTGGCCGACGAACCGACCGGCGCGCTGGACTCGGCGTCGGGCGCGGGCGTCCTGGACCTGCTGCGCGAGCTGTCCGGCGGCGGGACCACCGTCGTCCTGATCACGCACGATCGGGACATCGCGGCGCTGCTGCCCCGGCAGGTGCGGATGCGCGACGGCAGGATCGTGCACGACGACGCACGGGTGGGGGCGCCGTGAGCGGGAGGACGGCCTCCGGGGACGCCCCGGCGAGGCTCGGCCCCGGCGACGTGCTGCGCGTCGGCGCCGCCGGCCTCCGGTCCCGGCCGACGCGGGTGTTCCTGTCCGCCCTCGGCATCGCGATCGGCATCGCCGCGATGATCGGCGTGGTCGGCATCTCGACGTCCAGCCGGGCGCAGCTGCAGGCCACCCTCGACCGGCTCGGCACGAACCTGCTCACGGTCGGCCCCGGCCGCGACCTGTTCGGCGGGGACGCCGCGCTGCCCGAGGAGTCGGTCGGCATGGTGGCGCGGATGCCGGACGTGCGGTCGGCGTCGGCGACGGCGAAGCTGGAGGACACCTCCGTCTACCGCAACGACCACATCCCGGAAGGGGAGAGCGGCGGCATCAGCGTCCTGGCGGCCCGCCTCGACCTGCCGCGGACCGTCGGCCTCACCATGGCCGCCGGCACCTGGCTCAACGCGGGGACGGCGCAGTACCCCGCCGTCGTCCTCGGGTCGGCGGCGGCCGACCGGCTCGGCGTCTCGACGCCGAACACGCAGGTGTGGCTCGGCTCCCAGTGGTTCACCGTCGTCGGCGTCCTGGAGCCGAACGGGCTGGCGCCGGAGCTGGACTCGGCCGCGCTCGTCGGCTGGGACGCCGCCGCGTCCCGCCTCGGCTTCGACGGCCACCCGACCACCGTCTACACGCGGGCCCGCGAGGACGCCGTGGAGAAGGTGCGGGACCTGCTCGCGGCGACCGCGAACCCGCAGGCCCCGAACGAGGTCGAGGTCAGCCGGCCCTCGGACGCGCTGGCCGCGCAGCAGGCCGGCGACCGGGCGTTCACCGGGCTGCTCCTCGGCCTCGGCGGCGTCGCGCTGCTGGTCGGCGGCGTCGGCGTCGCCAACACGATGGTGATCTCCGTGCTGGAGCGCCGCGCCGAGATCGGCCTGCGCCGCAGCCTCGGCGCGACCCGGGGCCAGATCCGGCTCCAGTTCCTCGCCGAGTCGCAGATGCTGGCCGTGCTGGGCGGCGTGGGGGGCGTGGCCGCGGGCATCGTGGTCACCGCCGTCTTCGCCGTGACGCAGGGCTGGCCGACCGTCGTCCCGGTGTGGGCGATGGCCGGCGGCATCCTCGCCACCCTCGTCATCGGCGGCGTCGCGGGTCTCTACCCCGCACTACGCGCAGCCCGCCTGGCCCCCACGGAAGCACTGGCGGCCCCGTGACCACGACGTGCCACGGGGCCGCTGCCCCTGAGAAATCAGCGCACGCCGTAGAGGTGCTCCAGGGCGAGCTGGTCGAGGTGCTCGAAGGCGGTGCGGCGGGCGCCGAGGGCCTCGGCGTCGGCGGTGGCGTCGCGGACGGAGCGCCAGTCCTCGCCGTCGGCCAGCGTGGGCTGGGCGAGCTCGTCCAGCTTGGCCTCGCGCAGGGCGTCCTGGACGTCGGGGTCGGCGCGGAACGCGCGGACCTTCTCGCGCAGGATCAGCCAGTTGCGCATGCACGCGGCCGCCGACTCCCACACGCCCCGGTCGTCCTCGGTGCGCGGCGGCTTGAAGTCGAAGTGGACCGGGCCGTCGTAGTCGCTCTGGTCGATCAGGTCGACGACCCAGAACGCGCCGCGCGCGTTCCCGGCGCCGAACCGCAGGTCCTGGTCGTAGCGGGGGCCGTGCTGCCCGTTGAGGTCGATGTGGAACAGCTTGCCCTGCCACAGCGCCTGGGCGAGGCCGTGCGCGTAGTTCAGCCCGGCCATCTCCTCGTGCCCGACCTCGGGGTTCAGGCCGACGGTGTCGGGGCGCTCCAGGGTCTGGATGAACGCGAGCGCGTGGCCGATCGTGGGGAGCAGGATGTCGCCGCGCGGCTCGTTCGGCTTCGGCTCGATCGCGAAGCGCAGGTCGTAGCCCTGGTCGGCGACGTAGGCGCCGAGGACGTCGAACGCCTCCTTGTAGCGGTCCAGCGCGGCCCGGACGTCCTTGGCGGCCCCGGACTCGGCGCCCTCCCGCCCGCCCCAGCAGACATAGGTCCGGGCGCCCAGCTCGGCGGCCAGGTCCAGGTTGTCCATGACCTTGCGCAGCGCGAAGCGGCGGACGTCGCGGTCGTTCGCGGTGAACGCGCCGTCCTTGAAGATCGGGTGGCCGAACAGGTTCGTGGTGGCGGTGGTGACGACCAGGCCGGTCTCGTCGAGGGCCTTGCGGAACGCGTCGATCGCGCCCTGCCGCTCGGCGGGCGAGGCGTCGAAGTCGAACACGTCGTTGTCGTGGAAGTTCACGCCGTAGGCGCCGATCTCGGCCAGCTCGCGGACGGCGCGGTCGGCGGGCATCGGCGGCCGGGTGCCGGGGCCGAACACGTCGACGCCCTGCCAGCCGACGGTCCAGACGCCGAACGAGAAGCGGTCCTCGGGCGTGGGCGTGTAGTCGCTCATGGGGTTCTCTCCCTCAGATCTGCGGGGCGGTGTCGCGCAGCGCCGCGTAGCGTGCGCGGACCCCGGCGTCGGTGCGGTCGGCGGTGTGCTCGGTCGCGGGCGGCGCCGGCCAGGCGGGCGGCCGGGGCGTCCCGGCCAGGGCCCAGGCCGCCTGGCGTGCGGCGCCGAGCGCGACGTACTCGGCGGGCTCGGGGACGGTCACCGGCGTCCCGAAGATCGCGGGGGCGAGGGCGCGGACGGCCTCGGCGCGGGCGCCGCCCCCGATCAGCAGGACGCGGCGCGGCCGGACGCCCTGCGCGGCGAGGTGGTCGACGGCGTCGGCGAGCGAGCACAGCAGCGCCTCCACGGCGGCCCGCGCGAGGTTCTCCCGCGTGGCGTTGGCGGTGGTGAGCCCCGCGAGCACGCCGCTGGCGTCCGGCCGGTCGGGGGTGCGCTCGCCGTCCAGGTAGGGGAGCAGCGTCAGGCCGCCCGCGCCGGGCTCGGCGGCGAGGGCCAGCGCGGACAGCTCCTCCAGCGAGGCCCCGGTCATCGCGGCGGCGGCCGACAGGATCCGCGCGGCGTTCAGCGTGCAGACCAGGGGCAGGTACCGGCCGGTGGCGTCGGCGAACCCGGCGACCAGCCCGGAGGCGTCGGCCGCGGGCTCCGAGGCGACCGCGAACGCCGTGCCGGAGGTGCCGATCGACACGACGACGTCGCCGGGCTCCAGCCCGAGCCCGAGCGCGGCGCCCATGTTGTCGCCGGTGCCGGGGCCGAGCGCCGCGCCCCAGGCCGTCTCGCCGACGCGCTCGCCGGGAGCGGCGACGCGGGGCGTCCGGGCCTCGTGCCCGAGCGCCGCGCGCAGCAGGTCCGGCAGGTACGCGCCGGTCGCGGGGGACCAGTAGCCGGTCCCGGACGCGTCCCCCCGGTCGGTCACCGGCTCGGACGCGCCGAGCCGCAGCGTCAGCCAGTCGTGCGGGAGCATGACCTGCTCGGTGCGGCGCGCGTGGCCGGGCTCGTGCTCGGCCATCCAGCGCAGCTTGGTCACCGTGAACGACGCGAGCGGCACGCTGCCGGTCCGCTCCGCCCAGGCCTTCGCGCCGCCGAGCTCCTCGACGAGGGCGCGGGCCTGCGGCGCCGAGCGCGTGTCGTTCCAGAGCAGGGCGGGCCGGACGGGCTCGCCGGCGCCGTCGAGCGCGACCATGCCGTGCTGCTGCGCGGCGACCGCCACCGCGTCGGCGCGTTCGAGCAGTTCCCTGACCTGGCCCAGCGCGCGCCACCAGTGGTCGGGGTGGCATTCGGTGCCGTCCGGATGCGGGGCGGAGGCGGCCGCGACCACGGCGCCGTCCGCGGCGCGGCACAGCACGGCCTTCGTCGACTGCGTCGAGGAGTCGACGCCCGCGACCAGGCTCTCGGGCATCCGGGTCCCGCCTTTCGTAAAGAGCTTGGACTAAATAACCTAGCAGAGGGCCTCTGCCCTGCCTATACACGTGCTTCATTTAGGGTTCTTCCATGACGAAGTCCGCCAACGCCCCCGTCCGGCACGCGACGATGCGGGAGCGGAACCTCGCCGTCGTCCTGGAGCACGTGGCCCGCCACCAGCCGGTGACGCGGGCGCGCCTGGCCGAGCTCACCGGCTTCACCAAGACGACGGTGTCCAACCTCGTCTCCC
Source organism: Actinomadura sp. NPDC000929 (assembly GCF_040492065.1). Classification (NCBI taxonomy): domain Bacteria; kingdom Bacillati; phylum Actinomycetota; class Actinomycetes; order Streptosporangiales; family Thermomonosporaceae; genus Actinomadura; species Actinomadura sp. NPDC000929. The sequence continues at coordinate 18,800 of NZ_JBEUPA010000107.1, forward strand.
TGCTGGAGGGCGCGGGCCTGGTGCGGGACGGCGCGCCGGTGCGCGAGGGGGAGCGCGGACGTCCCGGCGTGGGCGTGTCCGTCCACGGCGACGGCGCGGCCGGGCTCGGCCTGGAGGTCAACGTCGACTACCTCGCCGCCTGCGTCCTCGACCTCGCCAAGCAGGTCCGCTACCGGCACGTCGTCAGCTCCGACAACCGCGGGCGCGAGCCCGGCGCCGTGCTCGCCGCGCTGTCCGCGCTGGCGGGCGAGGCGGTCGCCGCGGCCGCCGGGCAGGGCCTGACCGTCGCCGGCGCCGCGGTCGCCCTGCCCGGCCTGCTCGACCGCGAGAACGGGGTGGTGCGGCACGCCCCGAACCTCGGCTGGACGGACGTCCCCGTCACCGGCGCCCCCGGCCTCGCCACGGCGCTGCCCGCCGAGTACGACAACGAGGCCAACCTCGCCGCCCTGGGCGAGCTGTGGTTCGGCGGCGGCGCCCGGTTCGGCGACTTCGTGCACGTCTCGGGCGAGATCGGGATCGGCGCCGGCATCGTCGTGGACGGGCGGGTCTTCCGCGGCGCGCACGGCTTCGCGGGCGAGCTCGGGCATCTGGTCGCCGACCCGTCCGGCCCCGCCTGCTCCTGCGGCGGGCGCGGCTGCCTGGAGCAGATCGCCGGGCAGGAGGCGATGCTGCGCGCGGCGGGCCTGCCGGTGACGCGGCCGGCCGCCGGGCCCGAGGGCTCGGTGGGCCGGCTGGTCGACCGGCTGAGCGGCGGCGACGCGGCGGCGCTCGACGCGGTGGCCCGGGCGGGCCGCGCGCTCGGTGGCGCGCTGGCCTCGGCCGTCAACCTGATCGACCCGGACACCATCGTGCTCGGCGGGGTGTTCTCCCCGCTGGCCGCCTGGATCCGGCCCCCGCTGGAGGGCGTCCTCGCGGAGGGGCCGGGCTCGCTGCGGCGCGGCGTGCCTCCGGTCGAGGTGTCCGGCCTGGCGGAGGGCGCCGCGGTCCTCGGCGCCGCGGGCCTCGTCGTGGAACGCGTGATCGCCGACCCCGCGCTGCTCCTCTAGAGCGGGCGGTACTCGAACCAGGCGAAGTCGGCGTGGCCGCCGCCCGTCCGGCCGTTGGACGTGGCGTAGAGGCCGATGTAGGCGCCGGTGAAACCGCCTGCGACCTGGCTGCTGAGGTCGTCGCCGTCCACCAGGGGACCGAACGGAGTCCACTCGCCCGGCGCCGCGCCGTAGTACGCCTGGTACCAGCGTCCGTGCGCCTCGAAGCCCAGCCGGACGGGCCCCGAGACGCGAGGACCCGCGGCGAGCACGGTCTCGTTCCCGCGCTCTCGTCCGACCAGGCGCAGCCCCTGGCTCGTGGACACGAGCAGGACGTGGAAGTCGCTGTTCTGCACGAGGGCGAGCCCGGCCCGCTCCTCACCGGCCGGGGCGAAGTCGAGCGAGGTGAACGCGGCGAAGGCGTGGTGCTGCTGGCGGCGTCCGAGGAACGACGGGTTGGCCGCGTCCGCGAGGGTCTCCGGACGGGCGCGCAACCGCAGGTGCCCGGGGCGCTCCGTCAGGCTCCACCAGCGTTCCCGGGGCGTCCGCAGCATGTTCCAGGCAGGGCCCAGTTCGGGCTCGTCGAAGTGGTCGCACGCCGGGGCGGCCGGCCACGGCTGCGGCGCCAGCATCGGGGCGGCGTGGCGCGGCTCGATGCGCCCGCCGGTGACCGGCCAGCCGTCCTCCCAGGTGACCCGGGTCAGGAACGCCTCCCGGCCGAGGGCGCACCGGTCGCGGTGGTGCGGGCGCATCGCGAGCAGCACCATCCACCATTCGCCGTCGGGCGTGTCCACGAGGTCGGCGTGCCCGGCCCCGACGATCGGATGCCCGGCGCCGAGGTCGCGGTGCGTCAGCACCGGGTTGCGCGGGTTCCCCTCGTAGGGGCCCGTGACGTCGTCGGCGCGGGCGACCATCACGGCGTGGTCGCGGGCGGTGCCGCCCTCGGCCGTGAGCAGCACGTACCGGCCGCCGATCTTGTAGAGGTGGGAGCCCTCGGACCAGATCGCCCCCTTCACCGCGCCGTCCCAGATCACGTGCTCCTCGCCGGTCAGGGCGAGGGCGGACGGGTCGAACTCGCGCAGCCAGATCTCGGTGTGGCCCTCGTAGCGTCCGGTCGGCCGGGTGCCGGTGCACCACGCGCGGCCGTCGTCGTCGAAGAACAGGGACGGGTCGATGCCGTCGCCGTCCAGGCGGTGCGCGTCCGACCACGGCCCGGCGGGATCGGACGCCGTCATCACGAAGTGCCCGGACCAGCGCGTCCCGTCCACCAGCGTGCAGACCAGGTAGAAGGTGCCGTTGTGATGGCGCAGCGTCGGCGCGTACAGGCCGCCCGACGCCGGGACGCCGTCCAGCGGCAGCTGCCCGGCCCGGTCCAGCGCGTGCCCGATCTGACGCCAGTGCACGAGATCGCGGCTGTGGAAGACCGGCAGTCCGGGGAACCACTCGAAGGTGGACGTCACGAGGTAGAAGTCGTCGCCCACGCGGCAGACCGTCGGGTCGGGATGGCAGCCTGGCAGGATCGGGTTGTCGAAAGCGATCACAGCGGCGTCACCTCCACCGGGACGGTGAGGACCCGGTCCGGGCCGAGCTCGCGGACGGGCCCGTCGAGCGTGAACGCGCCGCGCAGCGGCAGGTCGGCGCTCGACCGTCCCACGCAGACCTCGACGACGCCGGGCTCGACGATGCGCCGCAGGTCCGGGCCGGTGAAGGAGGTCCGGTCGGCGTGCACCCGGAACGCGACCCGCGCGGCCTCGCCCGGCTCCAGCCGGACCCTGGCCCATCCGGCGAGCCAGCGGGCGGGCCGCACCACCGAGGCCACCGGGTCGGACAGGTACAGCTGCGCCACCTCCGTCCCGGCGCGCCCCCCGGTGTTCCGGACGACCGCGCTGACCGTCACCGTCCCGTCGGTCGCCGCCCGTTCGTCCACGCGCAGGTCCTCGTACTCGAACGACGTCCAGGTCAGGCCGTGGCCGAACGGGTAGAGGGGGACGGGGTCGACCGCGCTCCAGTCGTGCCCGCCGTCCATCAGCGACCGCAGGTAGGTGACCGGCGGGCCGGACGCGCGCCGGGGCACGCTGATCGGCATCCGCCCCGACGGCTCGACGCGGCCCGACAGGATCCCCGCGACGGCCCCGCCGCCCTCCTCGCCGGGGAAGAACGCCTGCACGACGGCGGCGGCCCGGTCGGCGAGGGCCTCGATCGCGTAGGGGCGCCCGGTCAGCATCACGATGACCGTGGGCGTGCCGGTGTCCAGGACGGCGGCGGCCAGCTCGGCCTGCCGTCCCGGCAGCGCGAGCGTCTCGGCGTCGCAGCCCTCGCCGGACGTGCCGCGGCCGAAGAGCCCCGCCCGGTCGCCGAGGGCGAGCACGCACACCTCGGCCTCGCGCGCCGCCGCGACCGCGGCCTCGATGTCGGCGTCCTCGGCGACGAACACGTCGCCCGAGCCCGCGACCCGCACGCCGGGCAGCTCGGCGCGCAGCGCGTCCGCCAGCGTCGGGATCCGCACGCCGAGCGGCATCTCCGGATGCCGGCGGCCGACGTGGCTCGGGAACGTGTAGCAGCCCAGCATCGCGAACGGGTCGTCCGCCAGCGGCCCCGCCAGCACCACCCCCTCGCCGGAGCGCAGCGGAAGCACGCCGTCGTTCGCCAGCAGGACGACCGACTCCTCGGCCAGCCGCCGCGCCAGCGCCCTGTGCTCCGGAGGGTCGAAGTCGAGCTCCGCTCCCTCGTCCGGGACGGGCGCGCCGTCCAGCAGGCCGAGTTCGGCCTTCAGCGCCAGGACGCGACCGGCGGCGCGGTCGAGCAGTTCCTCGGGCACGTCGCCCCGCCGGACCATCTCGATCAGCGGTGCGCCGTAGCAGCGGACGGTCGGCAGCTCCATGTCGATCCCGGCGCGCAGCGCCAGCGCGGCGGCCTCGCCCCGCGATCCGGCCACCCGGTGCCGGCTCTCCAGGAACGAGATGCCGAAGTAGTCGGCGACGACGACGCCCGCGAAACCCAGCCGCTCGCGCAGCAGGCCGGTCAGCAGGCGCTCGTCGGCCGCGGCGGGCATCCCGTCCACGTCGGTGTAGGAGTGCATGACCGAGCGGGCGCCGCCGTCGCGCAGCGCCATCACGAACGGCTCCAGCACGACGTCGGCGAACTCGCGCGGGCCGATCGGCGTCGGCGCCATGTTCCGGCCGGCGCGGGAGGCGGAGTAGCCGGCGAAGTGCTTGAGCGTGGTGACGATGCCGGATCGTTCCAAGGCCCTCACGTAGGCCGTGCCGAGGACCCCGACGAGGTACGGGTCCTCGCCGATGCACTCCTCCGTGCGGCCCCAGCGGGCGTCGCGGACGACGTCGAGCACCGGCGCGAGGCCCTGGTGGACGCCCGCCGCCCGCAGGCTCGCGCCGATCGCCGCGGCCATCTCGCCGACCAGGTCGGGGTCGAAGGTGGCGCCCCACGCGGGCGGGCTGGGGAACACGGTGGCGCCCCACGTCATGAAGCCGTTGAGGCACTCCTCGTGCGCGATCGCCGGGAGGCCGAACCGGTTGGCGGCGGCCACCCGGCCCTGCAGCTCGCGGAGCCGGGCGGCGCCCTCGGCGGCCGCGACCGGGAGGGTGCCGAACACGCGGGTGAGCTGGCCGAGACCGCAGTCCAGGATCTCCTCCAGGCGCGGGGCGGTCTCGTGGGAGTCGTCCTCCATCGGCGCCACCGGCTCGCCCGGCTCGGCCGGCATCGCCCAGAAGCCGGCGAGCTGCCCCGCCTTCTCCTCGGGGGTCATCCGGGCCAGCAGGCCGGCGACCCGCTCGGCGACCGGCAGCCCGGGATCCTGCCAGGGCCCGCGGATCGCGCTCGGGGCCGGGACGGCTTCGGTCATCGCTCCTCCGTGGGGGACGGCGGTGTGCGGGACGGCGGGGCGGAGGGCGGCGGCGCGGTGGAGGCGCGCACGCGCAGGTCGGTGGCCAGCTCCACGCGGGGGGTCAGCGGCGGCCGCCCGTCCAGCAGCTGGAGCAGGGTGCGGGCCGCGACGCGGCCCATCTCCTCCAGCGGCTGACGGACGGTCGTCAGCGGCGGAGACAGCCACTCGCAGGTCGGCAGGTCGTCGAAGCCGACGACGCTCAGGTCCTCGGGGATGCGCAGCCCGGCGAGCCGGGCCGCCTGGTAGGCGCCCATGGCCTGCTCGTCGCTGCCCGCGAAGACCGCGGTGGGCGGCTCGGGCAGCGCGAGCAGCTCGCGGGTGCGGGCGTACCCGCCCTGGTGGTGGAAGTCGCCGTACCGGACGAGCTCCCGGTCGACCTCGATCCCGGCCCGCTCCAGGGCCGTCCGGTAGCCGTCGACCCGGGCCTGCGTGCAGAGCATGTCGGCGGGCCCGCCGATCATCGCGATGCGGCGGTGGCCGAGCCCGATCAGGTGCTCGGTCGCGGCGAGCCCGCCGGCCCAGTTGGTGGCGCCGACGCTGGCGATCTCGGTGTCCGGCAGGTTCACCGGGTCGACCAGGACGAGCCCGACGCCGGCCCGCTCCAGCTGCTCGCGCTGGCGCCGCGTCATCCGGGACGTCACCAGGATCACCCCGTCGCTGTGGTGCAGCGCGGGCAGGTTCTGCCAGCTCGGCGGGCGGGCGTCGTCCTCGCGCACCAGCGAGACGACGACGCCGGTGCCGTGCTCGGCGCACTCGGCCTCCACCCCGCGCAGGATCTCCACCGCCCACGGGCTGTCCAGACCGGCCAGGACCAGGTCGATCAGCCCGGACCTGCGGGCGCGCCGGGACCCGCCGGGCCCCGGATAGTTGTGGGTGCGCAGCAGCGCCTCCACGCGCTCGCGGGTCGCGGCGGCCACGTCGGTGCGGCCGTTGAGGACCTTGGAGACCGTGGCGGGGGACACCCCCGCCTCGGAGGCGATCAGCGCCAGGGTCGGCCGGGACGGGGGGTCCGGCATCTCGTCGGTGGTGCGCACGGGCACGCTTCTCTCCTCCCCGAGGAAACGATTGCGAACAGTATCGCAATGTTTCGCGCTCTCCTAGCCCCCGTCCACGCCTTCTCGGACGTTCGATTTCGGTCACTCGCCGCAGAAGCCTTGACCGTGAGGGGGCCCTTTCTTAGAGTTCCACGGCAACGGCAAGCCCGAAGATTTTCGAAATGTTTCGAAGAGCGGTCCCGCCCCGCCGCTCCAGGCCGAGCCACCCCCGATCCAGGAGGCCATCATGGGCATCCCACCGCTGTCGCGCCGTTCCCTCCTCACCGCAGTCTCCGCGGGCGCCGTGCTGGCCGCCGCCGCGCCCCTGGTCGCCGCCTGCGGCGACGGCGGTTCCGGGTCGGGAGGGAAGGTGACCGTCGAGTGGATGGACATCGCGACCACCGAACCGTCCAAGTCGCTCTATCCGCAGATCGCCAAGGCCTACGAGGCGTCGCACCCGAACGTGAGGATCAAGCTCACCAACCTGGAGAACGAGGCCTACAAGTCGAAGATGACCGCGCTGGTCGCCTCGGGGAAGCTGCCGGACGTCTTCGTGACCTGGGGCGGCGGCGTGCTCAAGCAGCAGATCGACGCGGGGCTGGTGAAGGACCTCACCTCGGACGGGGCGAGCCTGCTCGGCACCATCACCCCGGTGTCGCAGAAGGCGTACCAGTTCGACGGCAAGACCTACGCCGTCCCGTACGACATGGGCATGGTGGGCTTCTGGTACAACAAGCGGCACTTCGCCAAGGCCGGGATCAAGGGCACCCCCAAGACCTGGGCGGAGTTCCTGGACGCCGTCCGCAAGCTCAAGGGCGCCGGTGTCGCCCCCATCGCGCTGGCCGGGAAGGACAAGTGGCCCGGCCACTACTACTGGGCCTACCTCGCGATGCGCGTCGGCGGCATGACCGCGCTGGAGCAGGCCGCCAAGTCGAACGACTTCACCGGCCCGGCGTTCGTCCAGGCCGGGCAGCACCTCAAGGAACTGGTCGACCTCCAGCCCTTCCAGAGCGGCTTCCAGAACGCCGGCTATGACGCGCCGGGCGGCCAGGCCGCCACCATGGGCGCGGGGAAGGCCGGCATGGAGCTGATGGGGCAGTGGGCGCCCTCGGTGGAGAAGGACGCCTCCGGCAAGGGCATCGGCGACGACCTCGGCTGGTTCCCCTTCCCGACCGTCGACGGAGGCCAGGGAGCCGTCACCGACGTGTTCGGCGGCGGCAACGGCCACGCGCTCAGCAAGGACGCCCCCAAGGAGGCGCTGGACTTCCTGACGTTCCTGATGAACGGCGAGAACGAGCGCAAGCTCGTCTCCTCGGGCGCCTTCATGCCGGTCGTCAAGGGAGCCGAGAGCGCGCTGGACGACCCGAACCGCAAGCAGGTCGCGCAGGCGCTGGACGGCTCCAGCGGGTTCCAGCTCTACCTGGACCAGGCCTTCCCGCCCGCCGTCGGGCAGCAGGTCAACGACAGCGTCGCGGCCCTCGTCGGCGGCAAGGGGACCCCGGAAGAGGTCGCCCAGCAGGTGACCAAGGCGGCCAAGAGCCAATGACCCACACGATCCGGGGCTCCGCCACGACCGGCGACCGGCCGCGGCCCGCCGTGCGGGCCCCGCGGGGGCGGGCCCGCGGCGCGCCGACGGGGCGGCGGCTGCGCGGCTGGATGTCCGCCACCTGGTTCCTCCTCCCGGCGCTGCTGCTGTTCCTCTTCTTCGTGCTGATCCCGATCTTCGTCGCGTTCTACACGAGCTTCTTCACCTGGGGCGGCTTCGGCCGGCCGGAGGACTTCGCCGGCCTGGACAACTACCGGAAGCTGGCCGGCGACCCCGTCTTCCGCGGCGACCTGTGGCGCGGCCTGGTCATGGTCATCCTGTCGATCGCCGTCCAGCTGCCGATCGCGCTCGGCACGGCCGTCCTGCTCAACCAGCGGATGCGCGGCCGCGCGGTCTACCGGGCGGTCTTCTTCGCGCCCTACATCCTGTCCGAGGTGATCGCCGGAGTGCTGTTCGGCATCATCTTCCTGCCGGGCACCGGGCTCGCCGACACGCTCGTCGGGGACCTGCCCCTCGTCGGCGGCCTCGCCGGCCGGTGGTTCTCCGACCCGGACACCGCGCTGCCCACCCTGTTCGCCGTCATGACCTGGAAGTACTTCGGCTTCCACATGATGATCTACCTCGCCGGGCTGCAGGGCGTCCCCGCCGAGGTGCTGGAGGCGGCCTCGATCGACGGGGCCGGGCCGTGGCGGCGGTTCCGCGGCGTCACGCTGCCGCTGCTCGCGCCGACGCTGCGGATCAGCGTGTTCCTGTCCGTCATCGGCTCGATCCAGTTGTTCGACCTCGTGTGGGTCATCACGACCGGCGGGCCGACGCATTCCACGGAGACGATGGCCGTCACCATGTTCCAGTTCGGGTTCAAGCGGTACCAGATGGGCTACGCGAGCGCGATCAGCGTGGCCATGTTCCTCATCAGCATGGTCTTCTCCCTGCTCTACCAGCGCTATGCGCTGCGCCGCGACCTGCAGGGCGCCGTCACCTCCGCGGGAGGCCGCCCATGAGGGCGGGCCTCGCGCGCAGCGCGTCCCGGCACACCCTGGTGTGGGTGCTCGGCTCCTTCATCGTCGTGCCGCTGCTGTACGCGGTCGTCTCCGGCTTCAAGACCACGGGCGACCTCACCACGGATCCGGTCGGGCTGCCCTCGCCCTGGAAGACGTCGAACTACACCGGCATCCTGTCGTCCGGCGACTTCTGGCGGCAGCTCGGCAACAGCGTGATGATCGCCGTCGCCACCACGCTGCTCACGGTCGCGGCGGCGGCGCTCGCGGCCTTCGCGTTCGCCCGCTACGCCTTCCGTGGCCGCGAGTTCTTCTTCACGCTGTTCGCGGCCGGCCTGATGTTCCCGCCGGCGGTGGCGGTGCTGCCGCTGTTCGTCCTGCTGCGATCGTTCGGGCTGCTGGACAACCCGCTCGGCGTCATCCTGCCGCAGGCCGCGTTCGCGCTGCCCATCACGATCATCATCCTGCGCTCGTTCTTCCGGACGATCCCGGCGGAGCTGGAGGAGGCGGCGATCATGGACGGCTGCACCCGGTTCGGGTTCTTCTGGCGCATCCTGCTGCCGATGGCGCGGCCCGCCCTCGGCACCGTGTCGGTCCTGGCCATCGTGACGAGCTGGAACAACTTCTTCCTCCCGCTGCTGGTGCTGGCCGATCCGAAATGGCAGACGATTCCCGTGGGCATCCAGCAGTTCCAGGGGCAGTACTCGACGAACTACGCGCTCGTCATCGCCTACATCGTGCTGGCGCTGGCGCCCGCCATCGCCTTCTACGCGGTGGCCGAGCGCCAGCTGATCGGAGGGCTCACCGCGGGCGCGACGAAGGGCTGAGCCCCGCCTCCGCGCCCGCGCCCCCGGCGGCCGATGAAAGCCTGAAAGGCCCGTTCACGAGCCCTGCGAGGCGGAGTTAGCGTCCGCTGGACAGCACTCTCTGGCCCGGTGACGGGAGGAACATGGGCAAGCGAAGACGAAGGGCACTGGCCGCGGGGGCGGTGCTCGGCCCCGCGATGATCGCCGGCGCGCTGCTGACGGCCGCGCCGGCGTCCGCGCACGGCGCGATGATGGTGCCCGGCAGCCGCACCTACCTGTGCTGGAAGGACGGCCTGAGCCCGACCGGGCAGATCGTCCCGCACAACCCGGCCTGCGCGGCGGCGGTCGCGCAGAGCGGCCCCAACTCGCTCTACAACTGGTTCGCCGTCCTGCGCTCGGACGGGGCGGGCCGCACCCGCGGCTTCATCCCCGACGGGAAGCTGTGCAGCGGGGGCGCGGTCGTCTACGACTTCGGCGGCTACGACCTCGCCCGCGACGACTGGCCGGTCACGCACCTGACCTCCGGCGCCGACATCGAGTTCCGGTACAACAAGTGGGCGGCCCATCCCGGAACGTTCCGCACCTACGTCACGAAGGACAGCTGGAGCCCGACCAGGCCCCTCAGCTGGGACGACCTGGAGGACCAGCCGTTCTACAGCGTCACCGACCCGCCGAGCGTCGGCTCGCCCGGCAGCGAGGACGCCTACTACCACTGGAACGCGAAGCTGCCGTCCGGCAAGAGCGGCCGCCACCTCCTGTACACGGTGTGGCAGCGCTCGGACAGCAACGAGACGTTCTACGGCTGCTCCGACGTGGTCTTCGACGGAGGCAACGGCGAGGTGACGGGCGTCGGCGAGGACGGCGGCGGCCCGACCGACCCGCCGACCGACCCGCCCGGCGACCCGGGCAAGGTCTGCAAGGCCGGGTACCGCTCCGTCGGCAGCTGGAACGGCGGCTACCAGGGCGAGATCACCGTCACCAACACCGGCACGCTCCCGTTGGCCGGCTGGATGGCCCACTTCACCTTCGCCAACGGCGAGACCGTCGACAGCCTCTGGAACGGCGGCTTCACGCAGTCCGGTCCAGACGTCACGGTCAAGAACGCGAACTACAACGGCGCTCTCGCCGTGGGGGCGTCGACCACGTTCGGGTTCACGGTGAAGGCCCCGGGCTCGCCGACCGCGCTCGAACCGCACTGCATGACTTCCTGAGGCCCGGGAAGAACGCGGCCCGCGGCGTCCGACAGGGGGGCGCCGCGGGCCGTTCCCTTTCGGGGCCCGCCTCCAGGACGGAAGAGGCCCCGTGACCGGAGCGGGTCACGGGGCCGTTTCCGTGGTGGCCGGTTACCGGACGGGCGGGTTGGCGTTCTTGAGCAGCTCCTGGAACTGGGCGGAGAACCAGTGCCCGGACAGCGGGGCGTCCGCCAGCGCGCCGCTCATGTTGTTGTTGTTGCGCGGGTTGCCGGTGTACGTGGGGTCGCACATCCGGTCGAAGCCCTTGCCCTCGTCGTTCGGGATCTCCTTACTGGCGCCGTCCGACTCACCCGGGGGCTTCATCCACACGTAGGCGTCGATGCCCGCGGCGGGGGCCGCCTTGGGCCGCTCGCCGAGGCCCGCGCCCGCCTGGTTGCACCAGTTGCCGAGGTGGATGCGCCGGTCGGTCCGGCTGCCGTCCACGTAGGCGTCCACGCTGGTCTTCGGGCCGGGACCGGTCGGGCGGTTCGCGCCGCCCCAGCCGTTGCGGCTCGTGTCGATGAGCATGCCGATGCCCGAGTCGAACCCGTCCTTGACGAGTTCCTGCCGGAACGCCTGCGCGTAGGAGAGCTCGTCGACGTACCGGTTCCAGTCGACCCACTTGGACTGCCGGACGGACGTGCCGTTCACGGTGTCGTTGATGGTGAAGTAGGGCTCCTGCAGGGCCCCGTAGTTGGCGGTGTTGGTGATGAACCCGGCGACGTTGTTCTTGGAGCCGGACGCCTGCGCGACGGTCGCGAGCAGCTGCGCGGTCGGGCCGAAGTTGTCGTCCCAGCCGATCCAGCCGTGGTGGCCCACGTCGAGGTAGTTGTAGACGTTGGAGATGGCGCCGAGCTTCTGCAGCGCGTAGGCGATGCCCTTCTCGTAGTTGCCGTTGGCCTTCATCGTGTCGCAGGCGGGGGTGGCCGTCGGCCGGCCCCCGGCGTTGGTGATGAGGTTCGGCAGCGAGTCGATCTCCACGACCGTGACGATCCGCAGGCCCGCGTACTTCGCGTCGCCGAGGATCTGCGCGATCGGGTCGATGAACTGCGTCTTGTACTTGTCGAGGTCGTTCGGCCCGAGTTCGCCGTTGGAGGCCAGCGCGGAGCAGTCACGCCCGGGCAGGTCGTAGACGACGAGCTGGACCACACCGGCGCCCTGGTCGAGGGCCTTGTCGAGGTGGGCGCGCAGGCCCATGGAGCCGTTCGCCCCCTGGATCGCGGCGATCCTGTCCAGCCACACGCCGGTCGGCTGGCCGGAGACAGCGCTGCCGCCCGGCTCGGCCGCGGCCTTGGCCGACCACTCGGGGTTCACGTACGCCTTCACCCCGGCGTAGGGGTTGTCGACGCGGTTGCCCGGAGGCGGATCGGTGGGCGGGTCCGTGGGCGGGTCGGTCGGTCCCGCCGACCCGGTGCAGACGGTCCCGTTCAGCTTGAACTGGGCGGGCGCCTGGTTGGCGCCGGAGTAGGTGCCCTGGAAGCCGGGGTTGGCCGTCGCGTTGGTCGCCAGCGTCTGGGCCCAGCTCGGGCTCTTCACGGTGACGTGCTTGCCGGACTGGGCGAACGTCCCGTTCCAGCCCGAGGTCACCTGCTGGTTGCCGGCGAAGTCCCACTCCAGCGTCCAGCCGCCGCTGATCGGGTCGCCGAGGTTGGTGACCGTCACGGAGGCGGTGAAGCCCGTGCCCCAGTCGTTCGTCGTGTAGTCGACCTTGCAGCCGGCGGCCGCGCTGGCCTGGGCCTGGGCCAGCGCGACCGTGCCTGAGGCGAGCAGCAGGGCCGCCGAGGCGGCCGCCGTGCCGCGGCGCAGGGCGCCGCGGCCGCCCCCCGCGGGGGGGGGTTTGGGGGGGGGGGCGCCGGGGGGGGGGGGGGGGGGGGCTTGGAGTGGGTGAGGGGGGGGGGCGCAGGCGGGGGGGCCGTCCGGCG